>JBBJNO010000019.1:0-16909 GCA_037720875.1 Luteimonas sp.
GCGCATCTTCGAGGCCAACCAGCCGATGCTCAAGGATCCGGACAAGATCTATCCGGGCCAGATGCTGCGGATTCCACCGCAGGCGTGAGACCTGTTTGGTTGTCCGCCTGCGGCGGCTGGGCTACACTTTGCGCCCCTCGTCGCGGGGTTTCCGGCGACGCAGCGGGCGGTTAGCTCAGCGGTAGAGCACTACCTTGACATGGTAGGGGTCGGGGGTTCGAAACCCTCACCGCCCACCACGCTTCGGCAGCGTGATATTCCAGGTTCGATCTGCACCAACGGCGCAACTCGCAGGAGCTGCGCCGTTTTTGTTTCTCGATGCTGGATGTGTGCTGTTTGCGATGCACACGGCGTACAACACCGTCATCAGCGGAGCAATCTCCGCTCTACCGGAATGCGAGTTGTCCAAGCCTTCCGAGGGAGCCTCATGCCACCCTTCCAGAAAATCCAAAACCTCGGCATGATGCATCCACCGGCCACGCCGTCGGGCGAGGTCTCTTCAAGACTCGCAATGTCCAGGGAAGGCCGATCGATTCAACTCGAATGCAATGCGACGGAGTTCGTGCCATGACCACTTACAGCGATCCGATCCTCACTCAGGGATGCCATCACATCGTCGCCGTGATTGATGATGGCAAAGACGACCTCGAGCAGATCAACGGCTACGCGATGCTGACCTCCGCTGGCGCGCCACTGCGGCACGCATTGACCCTGGACGCCGCCAAGATCTGGCTGCAACAGCACATCGAGCAAGAAAGCATCCCGCCTCCGGCAGTGCCGCGTCCTGCAGCGCCGAGCCCGGCACAAGCAAGACGTGTCCGACGATAAGTCCGACGATAAGTCCAACGATAAGTCCAACGCGCTCACATTGGATCACCACAACAGCAGGGAATGCGATTGAACACGAACAAGATGATGTTTGCAGCCGCCAGCGGACTGCTCACGCTGGCCGCCGGCCTGTTTTTTTCCGGTTTCCTGGCGCTGTTGCTGTTGCAGCTCGACACCGCGCTGCTGCAATGGAACACCTACCTCCGCTACATCAACACCATTGACCTGCCGCAAGTGCAGCCGTACGCCGGCAAGATCAAGGCAGGAGGCATCATCGGCTTCGGGCTTCCACTGCTGGGCTATGTCGGATTGCTGTTTCTGCTGTTCAAGCCGGCACGCCGCTCCGCCCACGGCGACGCACGCTTCGCCACGCGCGCCGACCTGGCCAAGGCGGGTTTGTTGAAGGACACGCCCACCGGCATCGTCCTCGGCAAATTCGGCAACGACCTCATCCGCCTGGGCGGCCAGCAGCACGTCATCCTCACCGCGCCCACCCGCAGCGGCAAAACTGTCGGCGTGGCGATCCCGGTGTTGTTGACCTTCGAGGATTCCATCGTCGCCCTCGACATCAAGGGCGAGCTGGTTGCCACGACCAGCGGCTGGCGCCAGTCGCAGGGACATCAGGTCTGCGTCTGGGCGCCGTTCACCGAGGATCGCATCACCCACCGCTTCAATCCTTTCATGTGCGTGTCCCGCGATCCCGATCTGCGCATCAATCAGCTGCAGAGCATCGGCGCGATCCTGTACCCCGACGATCCGAATAAAGATCCGTTCTGGATCAACCAGAGCCGCTCGGCATTCTTCGCCTTTGCGCTGTACATGTTCGAGAACTGGGACGACCTGGAACGACAGCAATTTCCTCTATGCGGCGACCCCAATGTGTCGCCCCTGTTCCCCAGCTTCGAACGCATCTACCGCCTGAGTTCGGGCGACGGCAGCGATCCCAAAGCGCAGTTGCGCAAGCTCATGGCGCAGGCGTTTGTCGGCGACAAGACCAGGACGGCGTTCGCCAATCTGCTCAGCCAGGCCGAAGAGACCTTCTCGTCGATCCTCGGCTCGATGCAGGAACCGCTGCACATGTTCCTCAATCCGATCCTGGCCGCCGCCACCAACGCCTGCGACTTCGACGTCGGCGAACTGCGCCGGCGCAAGATGACGGTGTACGTAGTGGTCTCGCCCAACAAGCTCGGCGAGGCGCGCAAGATCCTCAACATCTTTTTCTCGATGGTGCTGGCCCGCAACACCAGCGAGATGCCGGGCGAACATCCGGCGATCAAGCACCAATGCCTGCTGTTGATGGACGAGTTCACCGCGATGGGCCGCGTCGACATCCTGGCGTCGTCGATTTCCTACACGGCCGGCTACTGGATGCGCTCGCTGCCGATCATCCAGAGCCTGTCGCAGCTCGATGCCACCTACGGCGCGGACGTGGCCCGCACCTTCGTCACCAACCACGCCGCCAGCATCGTCTTCGCCCCGCGCGAACAACGCGACGCTGAGGAGTATTCCAAGATGCTCGGCGACACCACCGTGCGCCGGCGGCAGCGCAGCACCTCCCACGGCCAGAGCGGCAACGTGTCCTACACCGAGATCGAGGAACGCCGCGAGCTGATGAAACCGCAGGAACTCAAGGCCCTGGGCGGCGACTCGCAGATCATCTTCTACGAAGGCTGCCCGCACCCGATCAAGTGCAGCAAGATCAAGTACTACCGCGACAAGTATTTCGAGGAGCGGCTGTTGAGCAAGGTCAATATTCCACCGCTCAACTTCGGGAAGACGTCAGCACCGAACCAATCCGCGTGGCCGCAGATAAGCGATCTCGCGCGGCAGCGGCTTGGGTCATGACCGTGCGCCAGAACGCAATCCAATGGAGGACGCAAATGATGCGAAATCGAATCTGTTTCATCTTGGTACTGATGTTACTGGCGGCTGCCTGTAAACCGGCGACGCAGGCGGGGGCATCCATCCCTCTCGACGCGGCGCCACAAACGCAGCAGGAGCCACGGCAAAACGCGAATCAGTCTGAGACCACGAAAACGTCTGCTACGGCCATAGCTCGCAAGGCAGGCACCACGAATGACGACCGCGCACTATGCGCAGTGAACGAGGATGTCGTGATTTCGTGCTCGCTCGCAGGCGAAAATAAAATTGCTTCGCTTTGCGCTTCCAAGGGCGTTACAAATCAATCCGGTTATGTTTATTTTGCTCAAGGGACCGCGGGCCATAAGGATTACATCTACCCAGCAGACAAGTCTGCGCCGGCACGGCGCTTCAAGCGTACCCAGCTCGGTTATGCCGGCAACACGGGGGGTTACGCGTATTCATTCGACGACGGTGGCCGTAAGCATATTTTCTATTCCATTTCCGGCGCATATGGCTTGGAAGATCATGGAGTGATGGTTGTGGTCGATGTTCCCGCCACGCCCGAAACCGTGTTGGCTTGCGAGAAGAACAGCGTGATCGAGACCGAGAGTGACGCCTTGTTCAAATTCACGGACAGTTGGGATCATGACCCGCATATCGATAAACACGGTCTGCCGCCACAAGCTGATTAGGACTCTCAACAGAAATCTAAGGAAGGAATATGTCAACGTTAAACAATCGAGATTTTTTGCTGTTGCGAGCCTACGAAGCGGGGATCCGTGAACCAAGGGAGCTTGCGGCGTTCATGGGACAGATGCAGATTGAGTCTGGTCGCTTCAACAGCATGCAAGAAAGACTTGGCTACAGCGGCGAACGCTTGTTGGAAGTCTTCCCAAACCGCAACGGCATGAACACACAGGCCGAGGCGGATGCGATAGCCCGCGGTGGGCAGGAGTCAGTCGCTAACGCGATCTACGGCGACACATGGGGGCGACGGAATCTTGGCAACACCGAGCCCGGCGACGGTTGGCGCTTTCATGGCCGCGGCTATGTCCAGCTCACGGGTCGTGACAACTATGAGCGAGCAGCTCGCGAGCTCAGGATTGATGTCGTGAACAATCCCGATATTGCGGCCGATCGCGAGACAGCTGCCCGCATCGCAGTGCATTACTGGCAGGGTCGGGTAGTTCCCAATGGCCATCAATACGATGTGCGCCGAGCAACTCACGATATTAATGGCGGTGAAAATAACCTGGACGAGCGACGTGCTGCCATAGCCCAGTGGGAACGGGTCTTAACTCCCCGCATCATGGAGCGTCTATCGCAAGGAGAAGTTGCGTTACCCGCCGTGCCCAGACAGCGCGAAGCGGTGGATGACGGTGTGCTCAAACAAAACGAACACGGCCCCGCCGTCGCAGCCCTGCAGCAAAACCTCAACCTCCTCGGAGCCAACGACAAAGACGGACATCCATTAAAAGCCGATGGCATCTACGGCCGCAGCACGCGCGAGGCGGTGGAACAATTTCAGCTGTGGAGTGGCATGCCGACCAGCGGCATCGCGGATCGGGCCACGCTGGATGCGGTGCGCGTGCAGGCAGGCTTTGCCGCTGCACGGCAGGCCATGGGGCAGGTGCCGGGCTCCCATCTCGCCGATAACCTGGTGCCCACGCAAAAGCCGGCTCACCATGATGCCGACGCCCTCCATCCCTCCAAGGGCAATCGCTCCGATCCGGCGCAAGTCGTTCCCGGCCATGTGCCGCTGCCCGAGTCCGATCGCGCACCCAAGCCGCATGACCGGGGCGTATCCACCTCCGCTCCGGCCATCCCTGCGCAACAGCACTCCCATCTGCGCGACTTCCGCGATCCCACCCACCCCGACCACAGCGTGTATGCCGCACTGAAGGATCAGCTCCCGGACGCCAGCGAAAACCGTCTGGTGCAAATCACGGCGGCCTGCCATCGCAGCGGGATTCACACGGCGGAGCAGGTGGGCCGGATCGACGTCACCGACCATGCCGTCTTCATCGCGCCGACCTGGCCACCGGGCGCGCACACCAAGGTCGACATCACCACGCCGTCGCCCATGTTGCAGGAGACGATGCGACAGGTGGCGACGCATGACCAGCAGCAGACGATGCAACTTGCGCAGTTGAATCTGCAACAGCAGCAGATCGAAGCGCAGACGCAACAGGGGCCGAGAATGACGATGGGATGATCTTAGGGTGGCCCCAGGCCCGCCAAGCGGCCCCACGCAAAGCCCCGCAAAGCACGGGGCTTTTTTGTGCGAGCTCACCCACCACAGCAGTTCGTAGGATGGGTCGAGTGCAGCGACACCCATCACCGAGGTCATCAAGCGTCAAGCGATGGGTATCGCTGCGCTCGACCCATCCTACGGTTCCTGCCTTGATGCTGTCATCGGTCGTTCCATCGCGTCTGCGGCGACCGATCCCTGCGCGCCACGCGCTGACTTCTTGCTGGCTTCACCTGGCGCCCATTCTCTTCTCACATGCACGAGGCAGGCTTGAAGTACCCCTCATGTACGGAGCACGGCAATGGCAGCAAACACGGTGAACGGTAGCGGACGGCGCGGAAACCGCTGGAGGATGGCGACTTGGGGCACTGCGGCGGCCCTGCTGTTGCTGCCCTGGGTGGCGATGCAATTGAGCGCCCCGGGCGTGCTTTGGACCGGGTCGGATTTCGTCGTCATGGGCGTCGTCCTGGCCGTCGCCTGCGGCACCTACGAGCTGGGCGCGTGGTTGTCGGGCAATGGCGCGTACCGGGCCGCCTTCGGCGTTGCGGTCGTGGCGGGATTCCTGCTCGTCTGGATCAACCTGGCCGTCGGCATCATCGGGGACGAGCATGACCGCGCCAACCTGCTGTTCGGCGGCGTGCTCGCCATCGGGATCATCGGTGCCCTCATCGCGCGCTTCCAAGCACAGGGCATGGCACGCGCGCTGGTCGCAACGGCGATCGCCCAGGTGTTGATCGGCGTGACCGCCCTGGCCGCCGGATGGGGCTACGAGGCCGCGGCACTGGGCGGTTTCTTCGGCGCGCTGTGGCTCACATCGGCCGGGCTATTTCGGAAAGCGGCGCGAGAGCAGACTCCCGGGACGCCGCGACTGGCGACTAACTAAACCCGGGCAGCCGTAGGGCGGGTCTCGACCCGCCATGACCCTGTCATGATCACGATGGCGGGTCGAGACCCGCCCTACGCCGCCAGCATCTTGTGCATGCGCGCGTAATCCTTGCGGTACTGCCGACGCCCTCCAACGGGTTGCCAATACCCATATTGGGCAGTAACGTACCCAATATGGGTACAAAGCCATCTCCTCATCGTCTCAAATACCAGGCGCACCAGCCTGGCAAGTGCTTTGTTCACCACCACCCAGCAACGGGTGCTGGGGCTGCTGTTTGGCCAGCCCACGCACCGCTTCACCGTTACCGAGTTGATCGCCGCCACGGGCGCGGGCTCCGGCGCCGTCCAGCGCGAAGTCGCCAAGCTCTCTGATAGCGGTCTCGTGACGGTCGAGCGCGCCGGCAACCAGAAGCACTACCAGGCCAACCCGTACGCGCCGATCCATGACGAGTTGGTCGGCATCATGCAGAAGACCGTCGGTCTGGCCGAGCCCCTGCGCGCAGCGCTGGCACCGCTGGCCGACAGGATTACAGCGGCCTTCGTGTATGGATCGGTCGCCAGGCGCAGTGACACCGCTGCCAGCGACATCGACCTGATGATCCTCAGTGACACGCTCGGCTACGCGGACATCATGGGCGCCTTGCACCCGCTCATCGAGCGGCTGGGGCGCGAGATCAACCCCACCCTTTATTCGCGCGCGGAATTCGCCAAGCGCCTCGGCGACGGCAACGCCTTCGCGACGCGCGTACTGCAACAACCCCAGTTCTGGCTGATTGGAGACAAGGAGGTGCTCGATGCTTGAAAACCTTCGCCCATCCGATCCTGCGGTGCTGCCGGACTCACCCACGCGATCTAGCCGGGGCCATGGCCTCCTAGTGTTCACCACCCGACAGGATTGCCATTGATGGCTCTTCACCCCGACTTTCCCCGCTCCCCCTACGTTATCTCCCGTGCCCATCAACGCTGGTTCCCCGCAGCCGAAGACCTGCGCAGCACCGCTTACGAGAAATTGCTGCCGCCGCTGGTCGCCAAGATTCGCGAGGAGGTGAGCGAATGGCGGACGGCCGGTTATCCCGGCACGTCGGCCACGTCCCGCGCGCTGCTGAAATGGTGGTTCGAGACCAAACACCTTGTGGAACAGGCCGACGGCTCGCTGTCCCCGTTCGAGTACTACTTCGCGCAGCGCGAAGCCGTTGAAACGATCGTCTGGTTGCATGACGTGCGCCGTGTCCGGGACAAGTTCGACCTGATGCGGTTCGATGCCTCGGGTGCGGTCTCGGCCGCCATGTTCGACGAAAGCTGGCCGCGGTTCGTCACCAAGATGGCCACCGGCTCCGGCAAGACGAAGGTGCTGTCGCTGCTGATCGCGTGGAGCTACTTCCACAAGCTCTATGAAGCCGACTCCACCTTGTCGCGCAACGTGCTGCTGATCGCCCCCAACATCATCGTGCTGGATCGCCTGCGCGCCGACTTCGACGGCCTGAAGATCTTCTTCAACGACCCCGTGCTGCCTGACAACGGTTTCGACGGCCAGAACTGGCGCGATGATTTCCAGGTCACGCTGCATATCCAGGACGACGTGCGCGTAGTGCGCCCGACCGGCAACCTGTTCCTGACCAATATCCATCGCGTCTATCTGGGCGATGTCGCCGAGCCGTCGCTTGAAGACGACGACCTGCGCGACTACTTCCTCGATCCATTCGGCCCCAAACCCGTCGGCAAGACCACCGACAGCAAGACCGACCTCGGCGAGATCGTCCGCGAGATCGACGAACTCGCTGTCTTCAACGACGAGGCCCACCACGTCCACGACCCGCGCATGGCCTGGTTCAAGAGCATCCAGGACATCCATCACCGCATGCTGCAGAAGGACTGCAAGCTGTCGTTGCAGATCGATGTCACCGCCACGCCCAAGCATGACAACGGCGCGATCTTCGTCCAGACCGTATCGGACTATCCGCTAGTCGAGGCCATCCATCAGAACGTGGTCAAGCACCCGACTCTGCCGGATGCCGCCAGCTGCGCCCGCCTGCAAGAACACAAGAGCGCGATCTTCAGCGAACGCTATGCCGACTTCCTGCAGCTGGGCGTCGAGGAGTGGCGCAAGAGTTACGCAGAGCACCAGGCTTTCAACAAGAAGGCGGTGCTGTTCGTGATGGTCGACGACACCAGGAACTGCGACGAAGTTGGTGCATGGCTGGAAAAGACCTATCCGGAACTGCAGGGTGGCGTGCTGGTCATCCATACCAAGGCCAACGGCGAAATCTCCGAGGCGGCATCCGGCAAGAGCAAGGATGAGTTGCAGCTGTTGCGAAAACAGTCCAACGAGATCGATAGCTGGTCGAGCAACTACAAGGCCATCGTCTCGGTGCTGATGCTCAAGGAAGGCTGGGACGTGCGTAACGTCACCACCATCGTCGGCCTGCGTGCCTACACGTCCAAGAGCAACATCCTCCCGGAACAAACCCTGGGCCGCGGCCTGCGCCGCATGTACCGCACCGGATCGCTTGCGTCCGAGGACGCAAGCGGCGGCAGCGACACGGCGGAGCACGTTTCAGTGATGGGAACGCCGGCCTTCATGGAGTTCGTCGAGTCGATCAAGACCGAAGGCATCGAGTTCGAGCGCGTGCCGATGGGCAAGGGCGCGACCCGCAAGGACTCGTTGATCGTGGAGGTCGACAACGACAACAGCGAGAAGGATATCGACGCGCTGGATATCGAGCTGCCCAAGCTCTCGCGCCGTTTCAATCGCGAGTTCAAGGATTTGGCTGATCTCGACCCGTCGGCCTTCAAGAACAGCAAGCTCCCACTCAAACACTTCACGCCGGAACAGACACGCGAAATCGTGTTCAAGACGATGCTCGATGACGAGCTGCACCACACCATGACGCTGGACGCGGCTGGCCCGGCAGATTACCGCTCCGTGGTCGCCTTCTTTGCCCGACAGCTATTGAAGGAACTGCGTCTGGTGGGCGGCTACGACCTGTTGTATCCAAAAGTCAAAGCGTTCGTTACCGGTCACTTGTTTCAGCAGTCGCCCGTCGATCTCGAAGATGCGGTGGTGCTGCGCAACCTGTCTGAATCGGATGCCAGCAAGATCGTATTCGATGCCTTCAAGGCGGCAATCAACGGGCTGACCGTGCAAGACACTGGCAGTTCTCGGATTGAGGATCGCATCCGCCTGCGCGAAACCCGTCCGTTCCGCACAGAGAACCGCGATTACCTGCAGGCGAAGAAATCGTTATTCAGCAAGATCGTGGGCGAGGCCAATGCCGGCGGGTTCGAGATGAAATTCGCACGCTTCCTCGACGACGCGCCGGACGTCACCAGCTTTGCCAAAAACTACCTCGCGGTCGGCTTCAAGATCGACTACGTCAAAGCCGATGGCGACTTGTCCAATTACATCCCGGACTTCATCGTCAAGACGCCTGATAGCACTGTCTGGATCATCGAAACCAAGGGCCGGGCCGAACTCGACCTGCCACAGAAGATGGCGCGCCTGCGCCAGTGGTGCGCCGATGCGACGCAAGCCAGTGCAGCGGAGGGCGGGCCGCGCTATCGCTTCGTCTACGTCGACCAGGGCGGCTACCAGCGCAACCCGCCGACCTCGTTTGCGGCATTGGCCGCTGGATTCAGCGAATACCAGGAGGCCGGGGAATGAAGCCTGCAGAACCGACGCGCCCTGCCGGCGAATTCCTGTTGTACCGGACCGAAGATGGCCGGACCCGGATCGAATGCCGGTTCGAGGAACAAACGCTATGGCTGAGCCAGGCCCAGATGGCCGAGCTGTTCCAGGTCAGCGTGTCCAGCATCAACGAGCACCTGAGTGGCATTTATGCCGAGCGCGAGCTGGAGCCTGAACCAACCATTCGGAATTACCGAATAGTTCGCCAGGAAGGCACCCGCCAGGTGGCGCGCGCCATCGAACATTATCGACTTGAGGCCATCCTCGCCGTTGGCTACCGGGTGCGTTCGGAGCGCGGAACGCAGTTCCGCCAATGGGCAACGGCCCGATTGCAGGAGTACCTGCTCAAGGGGTTCGTCATGGACGACGCACGCCTGAAAAACCCGCCGGGACCCGGTGTGCCGGATTATTTCGATGAGCTGCTGGCGCGCATCCGCGACATACGCTCCTCGGAAAAGATGTTCTGGCGCAAGGTGCTGGACATCTACGCCACCAGCATCGACTACGACCCGCGGGTCGAGACCTCGCAGCAGTTCTTCGCCACCGTGCAGAACAAGATGCACTGGGCGGCGCATGGCCAGACCGCTGCCGAGGTGATCCATCAGCGCGCCGACGCGCGCAAACCCGATATGGGACTCACCGCCTTCACGGGGGGTCGTCCGCGCCTGCCCGATGCCGGTATTGCCAAGAATTACCTCGCCGTGGACGAGATCGAGGCACTCAACCGCATCGTCACTGCCTATCTGGAATTTGCCGAGCTGCAGGCGTTGAACCGCAAGCCCATGCACATGGCCGACTGGATCGCAAAACTCGATGATTTCCTGCGGTTGTCCGACCGCGACATCCTCACCCACGCCGGGCGCATCTCCCACGATCAGGCGCTGGCGAAAGCCGGCATGGAATACGAGAAGTTCCGTGCGCAACAGGCAAGCCTGCCCAGCCGCGTTGAACGCGATTTCGAACAGGCGGTCGCGCGCCTGCCCAAGCCGGCCGCAAGTCCCGGGAAGAAGAAGTAATCAATGGCCAAGCACAACACCACCTACGACCTGTCCGACGCCGAGAAACGCGACCTGATCCAGTTGATCCAGAGCGGCAAGCCGTTGCCGGACAAGTACCGGTTCCTGCTGTTCGAGGACAAGCGCGAGGTGGAGCTGGTGTGGAACGGCAAGACCGCCGATGTCTGCACCACGGTGCTGCCGTTCCAGACGCTGGAGCATATCGACGAGCCGCGCGCGGAAACAAAATCGCAGGAGGACTTGTTCGACAGCCGCGGCCGCCAGCTCAAGGGCTGGACCAACAAGCTGATCTGGGGCGATAACAAATTGATCCTGTCATCACTGAAGGCGGGTGCGTTGCGCAAGCAGATCGAGGAGGCGGGCGGGCTGAAGCTGATCTATATCGATCCGCCGTTTGATGTGGGGGCGGATTTTTCGATGGATATCGCGATTGGCGGCGAGACGTTCCACAAGGAGGCGAATCTGCTGGAGCAGATTGCGTATCGGGATACGTGGGGCCGTGGAGCCGACAGCTTCATCAGCATGATTTACGAACGACTTGTCCTTATGCGAGACCTGTTGGCAGATGACGGGTCAATCTATGTACATTGCGATTGGCGAATGACCGCATACATCCGACTGGCTTTAGATGAAATATTTGGGAAGGGCGGTCATAAGGAAGATCCAGGATTTCGGAACGAGATCATTTGGCACTACCAAACAGGCGGCAGACAAGAATCCGCATTCTCACGTAAGCACGATTCTATCTACTGGTTCTCACGGTCCCCCACATGGAAGTTTGACGCTGACGCCGTTGGTGTGCAGCGTGGTGCTGTAAAACGAAACAACATGAAACGCGGTATTGAGGAGGATGGGCGCCAATTCTGGAGCATCAAATCGGCCGGAAAGATTTACAAGTACTACGATGACGAGAAGATCACGCCAGCAGATGTTTGGTCCGACATTAGTCATATGCAGCAGCACGATCCGCAACGGATTGGTTATCCAACTCAGAAGCCTGAAGCATTGCTTGAACGTATCATCAAAGCGAGCAGCAAGGAGGGCGATCTGGTCGCGGACTTCTTCGTTGGCTCTGGTACGACTGCTGCTGTTGCCGAGAAACTAGGTCGAAAATGGATTGCCACCGACCTCGGCAAGTTCGGCATCCACACCACCCGCAAGCGCCTGATCGGCGTGCAGCGGGAACTGAAGGCGGCCGACAAGAATTTCCGCGCCTTTGAAGTGCTCAATCTCGGCCGCTATGAGCGCCAGGCCTATCTCAACGTCGGCGGCCGCCTCAACGCCTCGCAGCGCGAGCAGGCACTCGCCCGCAAGGAACACGACTTCCGCGAACTGATCCTGCGCGCCTACAAGGCCGAACCGTTCGACAACGATGGTTTCTTCCACGGCAAGCATGGCGGCCGGCTGGTGGTGATCGGCCCGATCAACCTGCCCGTCGGCCGCTTGTTCGTCGAGGAGGTCATCACCGAATGCCGCAAGCGCGGCGCGACCCGCGTCGACGTGCTGGCTTTCGAGTTCGAGATGGGCCTGTTCCCGGCGGTGCTGGAGGAAGCCAAGGGCAAGGGCATCGACCTGACGCCCAAGTACATTCCCGCCGAAGTGTTCGACAAGCGCGCAGTGGACAAGGGCCAGGTGGTGTTCCACGACATCAGCTTTGTGGAGGCCACACCGCGCTACGACAGCAAGAACACATTGGCGGTGCAGATTGAACTGACCGACTTCTCTGTCTATTACAACCAGGGCGCCGCAGAGGCCGCGATTGCCGCCATCAAGGACGGCAAGAGCGACGTCATCTGTGATGCCGGCCAACTGGTCAAGGTCAGCAAGAACAAGGACGGCGTCATCCACCGCACCGTGCTGACGAAAGCGTGGACCGACTGGGTCGACTACTGGGCGGTCGACTTCGACTACATGAGTCGCAAGGAGATCATCAAAGTGCCGGTGGGCGCGGGTGTGGGCGGCGTGCTGCCGGGCTTCGAGGATTCACAAGCGGAAATGCCGCTAGAGTTCGAGGATCGCTGGACCGGCGGCTACATCTTCGAGAACGAATGGCAAAGCTTCCGCACCCGCAAGAACCGCGACCTCGACCTCAAGACCGCCCAGCACACTTATGACCGACCTGGTCGGTACACCGTCGCGGTGAAAGTGATCGATATCTTCGGTAACGACACGATGACGCTGGTTCCGGTAAACGTTGGATGAGCCACCTGTGACAGATCGATAGGGGAGGAGTGGGCCATCGTGGAAATGGTGTCTGGAAATGGTGTCAGGGACATTTACGGTTTCTGCCGCTGGGGCTGCTGATCGGCGCGCGGGTACTGGGGCGGCGTCCGCCGGTGGTGGCGTCCGACCCGAAGGCCCAGGCGGCGCTGGGGATCAGTCCTCGCGAGGCGGCGGTGCTGCGGGAATCGCGGCCGGGCATTCCAACAAGGAGATCGCCTCACTTGACCAACCATGATCCTTCTCCACGCAAGCAAGCCACTACGACATGAGCGCTGGCCGCTATTGGACCAAGGAGACCCAGGCGGCCGCGTTTGAACCCGGCTCGCGTGGGCGGGTACTGGCCAACACGCGTGGCATCGTGCGTGTGCATGACATGCAGCAGGCCGAGTCGGCGGCGTTGCTCGCGTTGTTGTACGCGCTGATCGAGGAGGTATCGGAAGGTCGCCGATTCACCTGCCAGGATCTTTGCGACTACCACCGTCGTTGGCTGGGCGACATCTATCCCTGGGCCGGCGAATACCGACAGGTCAACATGGGCAAGGGCGGATTCCAGTTCACGTCGGCCCACCTGATACCGCGGCTGATGTCCGATTACGGCCGCGACATCCTGGCCGCTGAAACCCCATGCGCCGGAATGGATCACGAGCGCCTGGTCCGGGCGCTGGCGAGGGTCCACTCGGAATTCATCCTCATCCACCCGTTCCGCGAAGGCAACGGACGTTTGGCCCGCCTGTTGAACAGCTTGATGGCGTTCCAGGCGGGACTGCCGGCGCTCGATTACGGCGGAATTCGTGGCGCCAGGAAGCGCGCGTACATCGGCGCCATCCACGCATCGCTCGGTGGCGACTACGCGCCGCTGGAAGTGATCTTCCGGACCGTTATTCGGCGGACTTTGCGCGTCGCGGCTTGAGGTTGCCGGCTTTTGAAGTCTTGCCCTTGCTGGCGACTTTCTTGACCGCGCCGTCGCGGGATTTGAAAGGCGCGTGGATGCCTTCGATCGCCGATGACGTGGCGATGGTCAGGCGCACCGCTTTCTCCCGCTTGGCGAGGGAGGAGAGATGCTTGTTGGCGGAAGCAATCGAAGCCATGGATTGATTTTACCAGACGCGTTCGGCACGGATGGAACATACCGCATGTTGCAACAGCAGGGTGCTTACGCTGGAGCGGGTAATCCGCGACCAGAAAATCGTGCCGAGCAATGTTGGCGATCACGATGCCGTGTACTGAAGCGTTGTTATTCCCCGTCCAACGGCGAGACCGCGCAAACCTGTCCGAAAGATTGTGGTGGTGGCACGTCGATCCAGCTGGCCTGCGGCAAATGCGGCGATGGCCGCTGCACACCGCAGTGCGGCGAGACCGCGAGCAGCTGTCCGAAGGACTGCGGCGTCACCTCGTCGAGCGTGATCGCAAGCGCCAACCCTTGATACGGCCGGGGACTGCCAGCCGCATGCGCAACGCATGCATCCTGGAACCGCAGGCTGGGCTCAACTCCAGCCTGCCCATCGCTGGCAGGGCAAGCGGCAACGGCGCAATACCCAAGGAACCCTCGGGGCCATCCGGGGCTGGTGCGGCTGGTGGCATGCTGTTCGTGGCAACCGTCTGTGGAAGCCCGCAGCCAACCAGTCCTACGGGAGTTGGGGCTGTCGTCAGCGTCCGTAACCTGCGCGCGGCTCATGCACCTCGCCTGTAGGTTGCAGCCGGATGTGCCGGCGCAGCCAAGCGGCGAAGTCGGCTTCGGGCAGGGAGCCTTCGGCGAGGGCGATGTAGACGGGATACAACTCAAGGTCGTCGGCCTGGAGGCTTGCGCCGTTGAGCACGAGGAAGGTTTCGCAGGCAACTGCGGCCGTGCGTTTGTTGCCATCGATGAAGGGATGGTTGCGTGCCAGGCCGAAGGCGAGGCTGGCCGCCAGATCGGCGAGATCCGGTGGCGGATCGCCATAGGCATGCAGCTGCTGCGGGCGGCCGAGGGCGGAGTCCAGCAGGGTTTCGTCGCGCACGCCGACGCTGCCGCCATGCTCGGCCAGCTGGCGCTCGTGGATGGCGATGGCGAGGGCTTTTCCGATCCAGACGATCATGGACGCCCCTACTGCGCGAGCTTGTGCAGCAGTGTGCGGCGCTTGCGCATGACCCCTTCGGCCACTTGCATCTGCGTGGCGAGTTCGGGATCGAACGCGGTCAGCCGGATGCCATCCGGGGTCTCCAGCGCGAACAGTTCGTCGCCCTTTTCCAGGCGCAGGCGTGCCAGCAGTTCCTTGGGAAGGATGACGCCGGCGGAATTGCCAATGGTGGTGATTTTGAGCTTCATGGCGACCTCGGTGGTTATAACGTGCGTTATATAACGACAGGCAGGGACCACGCAATCTCCTCGCGATGCAGTGGCTGGAGGCGACGACGCCGCAAATGGGAGCTCGCAGGGCGAGTCTCGACCCGCCACATAACAAAAAAGCCCGCTCATTGAGCGGGCTTCGTTTCAGGGGCGACCCCTGATGAGGCTTTCCGTCGAGCCGTCGCCGGTTCAACCACCCTTGTACAGCGTCGGGAACAGCTGCTTCAGGTGCACCACCTTCGGCGCATCGTTGCGGACGATGTACGCATCGTCTGGATTGAGGCGCGCGTAATCCTGGTGATAGGTCTCGGCCGGGTAATACGCCTTCAGCGGGCTCACCTTGGTCACGATCGGCTTGGCGAACACCTTGGCCGCATTCAACTGCGCGATGTAGGCGGTCGCGGCTTGTTGCTGGCTGGCGTTGCCGTAGAAGATTTCCGACCGGTATTGCGGCCCCGTGTCCGGGCCTTGGCGGTTGAGCTGGGTCGGGTCGTGCGCCACCGAGAAGAACACCTTCAGCAGCTGGCCATAGCTGACCTTGCTCGGGTCGTAGACCACTTTCACAGCCTCGGCGTGCGCAGTCATGCCGCTGCTGACCATCGGATATTTCGCCGACACGGCGCTGCCGCCGGCATAGCCGGACGAGGCGTGCTTGACGCCGTTGACGTGCTCAAACACCGCCTCGACACCCCAGAAGCAGCCGCCCGCGAAGATCGCGACCTGGTCGCCCTTGGCGGCAGGGGCATCGACCTTCGGATTGGGCAGCGGCACCGGTTTGCTGCTGGCCAATACCGGCGCGAGTACGAAGAAGCCTACGCCGACTGCAAGCGCGAGCAGGGATGCGGTGAACTTGGAACCGTCGATCTTCATTACGGATGTCTCCATGGAACGTGCGGATCGAAAATCAGGGTGGATTCAAATCAGTGCGGATCGAAAAATCAGTGTGGATCGAAGATCAAGCCTTGGCGAACTGCAGCGCAACCGAGTTCATGCAATAGCGCAGGCCGGTGGGTTTCGGACCGTCGTCGAACACATGGCCGAGATGCGCATCGCAGCGTGCGCAGACCACCTCGGTGCGGGCCATGCCGAACTGGCGGTCGACATGCTCGACCACGTTCTGCTTCGCGATCGGTTGCCAGAAGCTCGGCCAACCGGTGCCCGACTCGAACTTGGTCGCCGAATCGTAAAGCGCGGTGTTGCAGCAGAGGCAGCGGTACACGCCCTTTTCCTTGAACTTGTCGTACTTGCCGGAGAACGGACGCTCGGTGCCGGCGCGGCGCGCGACATCGTACGAGGCTGCCGGCAGTTGCTTGCGCCACTGCGCATCGGTCTTGATCACCTTGTCGAGCGTGACCGTCTTGAGCCGCTTGCCATCGTTGGAGAAGTCGACCAGCGTCACCTTGCCGGGCTTGCCCTTGGCCGCCGCGGCGGGCGCGGCTTCGCTGCTGCGCGTGCAGCCGAGCGCGAACGCGGTCAAGGCAAGCGTGGAAGAGACCAGGAAACCGCGACGCGATGTCTGCGGAATGTCGGTTGATGCCATCGTAATTATTTTGTTCATGACCTTCAATACGATGCGGAAACAAGGATCGGATGCAGCGTGCGCTTTGCCATGTTCATACAGAGCGATCAAACGGACGCATGGATGCGTGATGTGGTCGCATGGGCGCAATTGATACGGAAGGGGTCAGGCTGCATTCACGCTGGAACGTCGGCATCGACACCATTGGGAACCTCTGATCACCACTGTTTTTGATCGTCATTCCCGCGAAGGCGGGAATCCAGCGACTTTGGACCTGGAAAGCAAAGTCACTGGATTCCCGCCTTCGCGGGAA
>JBBJNO010000020.1:0-4312 GCA_037720875.1 Luteimonas sp.
GCGCCAGATGGCGGAAGCCATCCGATCCGCGATCGAGGGGTTGAGGATGGCGTGGCAGGGGATCGGATTGTCGATCACCGCCAGCGTAGGCGTGGCCACCCGCGCGCCGCACGAGCGAAGCCAGGCCAGCACCCTCGAGCGCGCGGACAAGGCGCTGTATGCGGCGAAGCGCTCCGGCCGCAACCGCGTGCACGTGGCGCCCGCCGAATTCGTTTGATGGCACACTCCGCTGCCTTGTCGGCAGCGAGCACAAAGACGTGTTGACCCTGGTCATCGGCAACAAGAACCTCTCGTCGTGGTCGCTGCGGCCGTGGCTTTTGATGCGGCATTTCGGGGTCGGGTTCGGCGAACAACGGTTGTTGCTGGATACGCCTGCGTTCGATGCGGACATCCGCACCTGGTCGCCGAATGCGCGCGTGCCGGCGTTGCACCATGACGGCCTGGTGATCTGGGATTCGCTGGCGATCTGCGAATACATCGACGAACACTGCATCGATGGCCGCGGTTGGCCGGAGCACCGGGTTGCGCGCGCCCGCGCGCGCTCGGCGGCGGCGGAAATGCATTCAGGCTTCGCGGCGCTGCGGCAGCAGTTGCCGATGAACTGCCAGCGACTAACCGATGGCTATCGCTGGAACCACGATGCCGAACGCGACATCGCGCGCATCCAGGAACTGTGGCGCATGCTCAGGTCGATGCATGGCAGCGGCGGCGCGTTCCTGTGCGGCGAGTTCGGCATCGTCGATGCGATGTTCGCGCCGGTGGCGGTGCGGTTTACCGGGTACGGAGTCGCCATGGACGACCCCGCGCGCGCGTTCGTCGATGCGATCTACGCCTTGCCCGCGTTCCGGGAGTGGCATACGGAGGCGTTGGCGGAACCGT
The DNA here is from genome assembly GCA_037720875.1 of Luteimonas sp. GTDB lineage: Bacteria > Pseudomonadota > Gammaproteobacteria > Xanthomonadales > Xanthomonadaceae > JALYOU01. The sequence goes on from JBBJNO010000020.1 coordinate 880, forward strand.
CCTCAGACATGCAGCCGTTGGAAACGCGGCAGATGGTATCGACGGGCGGCGCGCCCTGATGGTGCAGCCGGAGCACCAGCGCGGTGCACTGGTGTCGATGCTGATGGGCGCCGCATTGATCGGCACCAATGGCTTGATGGTGCGATTCGCGCAAACCCGCCGACCGTTTCGGCCTTCTGGCGGATGTTGTTCGCCGGGCTTGAAATCACAGGCTTGAACGCATCCCCATGGAATCATCCCCATGGAATCATCCTCGTGAAGCCACCGGCTTGAATGAGCGGCGTTAGGCCGCAAATCATGGCGACAACCTGACGGGAGCCACGACATGTTCGGAATCGGTGCCAATAAACAACGCATGGTCGATCCAGCGCGTGCGCTGCGCGGCCGTGACGCGCCGGTGTCGGTCACCAATGCGCACTATGTGCACCGCAGGCCGATCGCCGGCAGTCAGCTTGAACAACAGGCCGGCCTGCAGCGCGTGCAGTTCGGCATGGGTTGTTTCTGGGGCGCCGAGCGCAAGTTCTGGACGCTGCCGGGTGTGTTCACCACGGCGGTGGGTTATGCGGGCGGTTACACGCCCAATGCGAGCTATCGCGAAGTGTGTTCCGGCGAAACCGGGCACACGGAAGTCGTGCTGGTGGTGTACGCCCCGCAGGAAGTCCCCTTGGGGGATGACCCTGCCGAGGTGGCTTTCGATCAACTGTTGAAGACCTTCTGGGAAAGCCACAACCCCACCCAGGGCATGCGCCAGGGTAACGACGCCGGCACGCAATATCGCTCCGCGATCTATTGCGACACCGATGCGCAATACCAGGCGGCGCTGGCAAGTCGCGATGCGTACCAACAACAGTTGCGTGCAGCGGGCCACGGCGCGATCACCACCGAAATTGTTTTCCCGGCACCGACGTTTTATTACGCCGAAGACGAACACCAGCAATACCTGGCCAAGAACCCGGGTGGTTATTGCGGTCTTGGCGGCACGGGCGTGAGTTGTCCGATCGGGGTCGAGAGCACGCCGGCCTGATCCAACGGTTGGGCGGGGGCGCATGTTTTCCGTAGGAGCGGCTTCAGCCGCGAGCTGTTGATCTACGGGTAAGCCAAGCTCACGGCTGAAGCCGCGCCTGCCAAGCCTGCAATCGTCATCCCCACGAACGTGGGGATCCCTTTTTGGTCTTGAGTGAGCGGCCGCGTGTCACGGGTTGCGAAGGAATAACTTGAAAATTCTCGATGGTTTGCGCGACCGGTTGCGCAAGGCAATTCCCTTGCCCGGCACAGTGCGCCCGACGCACGCCGTCGATGTCGATGCCATTGCCGGCACGATCCAGCGCGCGCTCGCTTCCGCCGGTCTCGACGCGCAGACGGGCCCGATGAAAGGCGTCACCGATACGATCCAGCAAGCGTTGTCGGCGGCGGGTTTGAACCCGCATGTCGCTGCGCCCGGCCATCGAGAGACCATCATCGAAGGCGCTGCGCACCGCGTCGCTGCAGAGGACATCGTCAAGCCGCAAGTGAAAACACCACCCCGGCCCAAGCTTTCTCCGGATGAGGTGGGCGCCAAGCCCGACGATGCATCGGCCGCATCGCCGAGCCAGGCCAAACCGGCGATCCCCGGCGAGTTTGCAAGCCGCACCTTCACCAATCACGCCGGTACGCGCGCCTACAAGCTCTACATTCCCGCGCGCTATTCGAGCGAACCCCGCACACCGATGCCCATGGTGGTGATGCTGCATGGTTGCACGCAATCGCCCGACGACTTCGCGGCCGGCACGCGCATGAATGCCCTGGCGGACGAGCATGGTTTCCTGGTCGTGTATCCGGCGCAGGCGGCCAATGCCAACGGATCGAAATGCTGGAACTGGTTCCGGACGGAGGACCAGCAGCGCGACCGCGGCGAGCCGTCGATCATCGCCGGCATCACCCGCGGAGTCGCGGCGGAATATCGTGTCGATGCGCGGCGGATCTTCGTGGCGGGATTATCCGCTGGCGCCGCCATGGCGATCATTCTCGGCGCGACGTATCCGGAACTGTATGCAGCGGTCGGCGCCCATTCGGGCTTGCCGTATGGCGCCGCGCACGACATGCCGTCGGCGTTCGGCGCGATGAAAGGCGCTGGCGTCACGCGCCGGCCAGAGGTCGCCCAAGGCGTGCCGACCATCGTCTTCCATGGCGACCGCGACCACACGGTGGATGTCAAAAACGCTGCCGCCATCATCGAGCAGGCCACTGTCGGGTATTCGGCCGCATCGGGTCTGCATGCCAGCGTGGAAAAAGGCGGAGGCGCCGATGGCCGCACCTACCGCCGCACCGTTTACAGCGACGCTGCCAACCGACCGGTCATCGAGGACTGGCTGCTGCATGGCGCCGGTCATGCATGGTCGGGTGGCAGCAACAGCGGATCGTTCACCGATGCGAACGGGCCGGATGCGTCGGCCGAGATGATCCGTTTCTTTTATTCGCAGCAGCCTGCGGGCACCGCCTGAAAAGCAACCCGCCATGCGCTGGAGGTTGCATCACCCTGTAGAGCGGAGCTTGCTCCGCTGCTTTTCAAATGACGCGACCCACGGGTACGGCTCTGCCTGAAAGAACGACTGTTTTTCGCGTGATTCAAAAGCAGCGGAGCAAGCTCCGCTCTACAAAGCGGGGCAAGAGCAGCGGAGCAAGCTCCGCTCTACAGAATCATTCCAGCGGTGAGAGACGCGCTTACTGGCGCGTGATCGCGCAGACATACACCACTTCGCAAGCGCCTCCGCCGGTGTCGTCGCGCGTCAGCGAACTGCGCCAACGCCAGCCATCGGTCGTGGTCGCTTCCACCAGCCAGCCGTCGATGCGCACGCGATCGCCCGCGCGAACGTCGCGCAAGGCTTTCGCAATCGCCTGGTCGGACGGAATCATGTGCATGTTGGCGCTGCTGCGCGCGATCTCGTCGAGCGGCAGCGGCGGATCGCCGCTCCAGCGGTATTGATACCAGCGCGACGACTGGCTGATGGCAAGACGCGACAGCACCGCGTCATCGCGCATGCGTTGCCAGCCCAATGCGAGGTCGGTGGGCGACAGTTCCGACTCGCGGCCGAAGTTGTAGTCCTCGCGCGACAACACGCGCGCATCGATGCTGAAGCCGGCCAGCGGTTGCAGCGTCGCCGACTGCAATCGGAAGGGCGACAGGGAGGCAGGTGCGGGGCTTTGCAGCGGCGGTTCACCCGCGCGGACCATCGGTGGCGGCGGACACGACGGCGTGGCGCCGGCAGCGGCAGCGGCCACTCCGGGCACGCGCGGCGAGACCGGTGAGTACCACAAGCCAGCACAGACCAGGATGCCCAGCACGAGCCACATACGCAGGGTCATGACACGAGTGCCTGCACCGCCACGGGCGATGCTGCGCCGGTGGCGGGTGAGGGTGTGGGTGCGAAGAGCTCATCGGGCAACTGCTTGAACA
>JBBJNO010000020.1:4322-13010 GCA_037720875.1 Luteimonas sp.
TTGCAGGAAGCCCGCCATCGCCGAGCTTTTCCGCCATACCATCGCGATCCGCCGGCTCGGGCGCGTATCGTTGAAGTCCAGCAGATGGATGCTGTCGGATCGCGCGACCGGCGGCTTGGTCGCGAGCATCGGCAACAGCGTGACGCCCACGTTCGCTGCGACCATCTGCCGCAGCGTTTCCAGGCTGGTCGCCTCGAACGCACCCTTGTCGCTGGCGCCGGCCATGCGGCAGACATCGAGCGCCTGGTCGCGCAGGCAGTGGCCGTCTTCCAGCAGCAGCAGTTTCTGCGTGGAAAGCTCGTGCAGCGACAGCGAGTTACGCCGAGCCAGCGGATGCGCTTCCGGGACGGCCAGCACGAACCCCTCCTCGAACAGGAACTCGGCATGCAATTGCTCATCGTGCATGGGCAGGGCCAACAGGCCGGCGTCGAGCCGGCCTTCGCGCAGGCGCGCCAGCAACACATCGCTTTTTTCCTCGACCAGCAGCAACTCGAGCTGCGGGAACCGTGCGCGCAAGCGCGGTACCGCATGCGGCAGCAGGTACGGCCCCAGCGTCGGGAACATACCCAGCCGCACCGTCCCGGCTTCCGGATCCTTGCTGCGGCGTGCGGATTCCTTGATCTGGTCGACATCGCTGACGATGCGACGCGCGCGCTCGGCAATGTCGCCGCCGATCGGCGTCAGCAGGACGTTGCGCGGCGCACGCTCGAACAGCGCCACGCCCAGTTCTTCCTCGAGTTTCCTGATCTGGGTGGATAACGTCGGCTGGCTGACGAAACACGCCGATGCCGCCCGGCCGAAATGCTTGTGATCCGACAGGGCGACGAGGTAGCGCAGGTCGCGGAGGTTCATATCGATAGCGTACACCTATCGTATCGATGGCAACCATCGACTTGATGAATGCATGCTGCGCCGCAATAATGCTCGTCATCCAGTGGTCGGATGCCCGAGCGGCTGTTCCGGCCTGGCCCAGTTCCCCACCAAAGGAGTTACCCGATGCTGACCGTTGGCGACCGATTGCCCGCCTTCAAATTGAAGGCCACCGTTTCGACCGATCTCAACCATGCCTTTGTCGACATCGACAACCAGTCCTACCAAGGCAAGTGGCTGGTGCTGTTCTTCTATCCGAAGGATTTCACGTTTGTCTGCCCGACCGAGATCGCCGGCTTCGCCTCGCACAACCAGGCCTTCCTCGACCGCGACGCGCAGCTGCTGACCGGCTCCACCGACAGCGAGTTCGTGCACCACGCCTGGCGCACCCACCACAAGGACCTGGCCAACCTGCCGTTCCCGATGCTGGCCGACATCAAGCGCGAGTTCACCGGCGCGCTGGGCATCCTCGACAAGAACGAAGGCGTGGCGCAGCGCGCGACGTTCATCGTCGATCCCGACGGCATCATCCGCTTCGTCTACGTCACCGATCTCTCGGTCGGCCGCAGCCCGGAAGAAGTGTTGCGCGTGCTCGACGCGCTACAAACCGACGAGCTGTGCCCGTGCAACTGGAAGCAGGGCGATGAGGTGTTGAAGGTCGCCTGAGCAAGCCCGCCTGTTTTTGGTTTCCGCATCCGCGGTGATTCACGCGGTCGCGGTGACGCTGGAGCAATCGCGAACCTGAGTAGAACCTATCTCAATATCGGAACTCATAGATTTGCCATCGTCCTTCCCGCGAAAGCGGGAATCCAGGGACTTTGTTTTCAACGGTAAAGTCCCTGGATTCCCGCTTTCGCGGGAATGACGAGTAAAGAAGTTCGTTGCTTCTGATTTGAAATAGGTTCTAGTTCCCGTGGGAAAAGCGAAGCGATATGCGCTGTAGGCCGGGTTCTGCCCGCCGCTAGGGTGACGCCGCCCGGCAGCATGCATCGCCGACCAGGGAGCCGCGGCTCAAGATTCGCCCTGAGATGTCTGCAGCAGGGTTCGTGTAAGAGCGGAGCTTGCTCCGCTACTTTCCAGAGCAAGAGCAGCGGAGCAAGCTCCGTTCTACAAAAAAACAGGCTGTGTCGTGTCCGGTGCCGCCATACAGGACTTTCGTCACGGGCCTAATCGCAGCTACCCCACGTATCCTCGGGTGATTCGTCCGGGAGATGCCTCATGCGCTTGATCCGCCGCAGTCTGCTTGCCACCGCTGTCCTCGCCGCCGCCGGCCTCGCCCATGCCGCCGATGCGGCTTCGATGAGCGATGTTCCGACCGGGCGCCTGCCACGCACCGTGGTGCCTTCGCTGGTGCAGCTCGAGCTCGAGCTCGATCCGAAACAGGCCAACTTCAGCGGCATCACGCGCATCCAGTCCAAGGTGTCGCAGCCCACCAATGTGGTGTGGATGCATGGCAGCGATCTGAAGATCGGCAAGGCCGAGGCCGTCGTCGCCGGCGGCAAGCGCATCGCGCTGACGGCAACCGAGGCGCATGTCTCCGGCGTGCTCAAGCTCACCGCGGCCGAAACCATCCCGGCCGGCGATGCGACGATCGAAATTGCGTTTGAAGCGCCCTTCGGCGAGCTACAGGGCGCATACCGGGTCAAGCCCGATGGCAGCGATTACATCGTCACGCAGATGGAACCGCTCGGCGCGCGCCATACGTTTCCCGGTTTTGACGAGCCCAACTTCAAGCAGCCGTGGGACATCACGCTGATCGTGCCCGAAGGCGATGTCGCCGTCGCCAACAGCGCTGAGACCAAGACAGAAAAATTGCCTGGCGGTTTCAAAAAAGTCACTTACGCGCGCACCGAGGCGTTGCCGAGCTACCTGGTCGCGTTCGCCGTCGGCCCATGGGACGTGCCGCTGGGCCCGGACATCGCGCCTAACGGCAGCCGCAAGACGCCGATCAAGCTGCGCGGCATCGCCGCCAAGGGGCAGGGCGGCAAGATGAAGTACTCATTGGCCAACACGCCGGTGATCGTCAAGGCGCTGGAGGATTACTTCGCCACGCCGTATCCGTTCGACAAGCTCGACAACGTCGCCGCGCCGGATTTCTGGGCGGGCGCGATGGAGAACGCGGGGCTCATCGTCTATCGCGACAGCATCATGTTCGCCGACGAGACTTCCAATGTCGGCCAGCGACAGGGCTACTGGGGCACCAGCGCGCACGAACTCGCGCACCAGTGGTTCGGCGACCTGGTGACGATGGAATGGTGGGACGACCTGTGGCTCAACGAAGCGTTCGCCACGTGGATGGGCAACAAGATCACCGGACAGCTGCAGCCGCAGTTCCACACCGATCGCGGCCTGCTGGAAGGCGCGCTCGGCGCGATGGGCGCCGACAGCCTCGCCAGCACGCGCCGCGTGCACGAACCGATCAACGACTTCACCCAGATCCAGTCCGCGTTCGATGGCATCACGTACCAGAAAGGCGGCGCGGTGCTGTCGATGTTCGAGCGTTACGTCGGTGAGACTCCGTTCCGCGATGGCGTGCGCAACTATCTCAATGCGCACGCGCGCGGCAACGCCACCAGCAGCGACCTGATCTCGGCGATCGCGGCACAAAGCGACGATGCCGCGGGTATCGATGCCGCGTTCAAAAGTTTCATCGACCAGGTCGGCGTGCCATTCCTCACCGTCGATGTCGATTGCAGCAACGGCAAGCCGGCCCTGGTACTGCAACAACAGCGCTACCTGCCGATCGGCTCGACCGCCAGCGCCCAACAGACCTGGGGCATCCCGCTGAGCGTGCGTTACGCCGATGGCGGCCAGGTGCGCGAGGAAAACGGCATCGTCACCGGCCAGCAGGCGCGCTTTGAATTGAAACAGGCGCAGGCGTGCCCGACCTGGGTGATGCCCAATGCGCACGGCGCGGGTTACTACCGTTTCGCGATGGCGCCGAAATGGCAGGACGCGTTGTCGGGTGCGTTCGCGCAGCTCGACGAGCGCGAGCAGCGCGTGTACGCCGATTCAGTGACGTCGGCTTACGGCGCGGGCGCGTTGACGCCGTCGCAACTGCTGGCGGCACTGCCGCGGTTCGCGAGCGCGGACGTGCGCCAGACGGCGAACGCGGGCATGGGCAACATCGGCTGGATGGAGGAATACCTCATTAGCGACGACAAGGAACGTGCTCGATTCCTTGCGTCTGCAGCCGACATCTACCGCCCGCGTTTGCAGAAGCTCGGCTTGGCGATGAAGCAGGGCGAGAGCGACGACGACCGCATCCTGCGCAGTAGCCTGATCGGCTTCTTCGCGAACACCTTGAAGGACAAGTCCGTGCGCGCCGACATCGGCAAGCAGGGTCGCGCGGTGCTCGGCCTGGATGGCGATGGCAAGTTGAATGCCGATGCGGTGCCGCGCGACCTGCGCGGCACCGCGCTCTACGTGGCAGTGCAGGATGGCGGAGCGCCCGCGTTCGACGCCGCCGAGAAGCATTTCCGCGTCAGCCAGGATGCGGTGCTTCGCAGCCAGTTGCTCGGCGCCATGAGCGGCGCAACCGATCCGAAACGGGCGGAGCGTTCCCGCGCGCTGGTGTTCGAGGAAGGCCTGTTGCGGCGCAATGAAATCTTCGCAGCCATTGGCGGGCAGACCGAAGAACCCGCGCTGCGCCCGGTACTTCGCAGTTGGGTGGACACGCACTTCACCGCGCTCGAAGCCAAACTGGCCCCGGCCGGCGCCAATCTGGTCAACCTGTATGCGGCCAACATGTGCAGCGTCGAAGACGCGGCCACGGTGGAAGCGAAATTCGCCGAACGCATGAAGACCATCGAAGGCGGCCCGCTGCAACTCAAGCAGACGGTGGAAGGCATTCGCCTATGCGCAGCCGCAAAGCAGGCGCGCATGGGCAAGCCGCTGGAGTTTGCGAAGCGCTGATGTGATGTTGTAGCGCGTGCTGACGCATTCGGCGCGCGCGAATCGACTTCGCAAGGGGCGGCTTTCGCTGCGATGCTCCCGTGGGGAGCGACCCGTGTCACATGACCTCTGTAGGAGCGCACCCGGGCGCGATGAGGCTCTACCGGTAACGCTCATCGCGCCCAGGTGCGCTCCTACAAAAAGATCAACTGCGCGGCGATTGGCGCAGGAAGGCCAGGATCGCCGGCAGCACCGCCGGTGCACGCTGTGGGTCGTACAGCGCCGCCACCGGCGTGAAATGCCCGGCGTCCGGGAGCAACAACAATCGTGATTGCCCGCCACGCGCTTTCAACTTCTCGTCCATCTGCACGCTGTCGCGCGCTTCCACCACGCGATCGGCGGTGCCATGGATCAGCAAAAACGGCGGCTCGTCGCCATCGACGAAATTGATCGCCTGCGCCAGCGGATATTGCGACGGCGGCCCGAACACTTTCTCGTACTGTCCGTTGATGACGAAGTCGTACGGGCCGGAGAGGCCGATCACACCCGCGATATCGCGCTCGCGTACACCGGCCTTCTCGAGGTAACGCTTGTCGGTACCCAGCAAGGCCGCGATCTGCGCACCCGCGGAATGGCCGGCGATGAACACGTGCTGCGGATCGCCGCCGTATTGCCCGGCATTCTTTCGTGCCCAGGCAACGGCCTGCGCGGCATCGTCCATGAACGCCGGAAAGCCGGCACGCGGATACGTGCGGTAGTCGGCGACGATGGCCATGACGCCGTTCTGTGCAAGGCGGTGGCCCACGAACTGGTATTGATCGCGACTGCCGCGCTGCCACGAGCCGCCGTAGAAAAACACCACCACCGGTGCGGGTTGCGTCGCATTGCCTTGCGGCCGGTACACGTCCAGCGACAAGTGGGTCGCGGGCGCGAAGACCACGCTGCTGTCCGGCGACGCCGTGCTGCGGTTGATGACGCCAAAGAATGCACGCTCGCAGCCGGTGGAGATCAGCGCGGTGAGGGCGAGGGCGAGCGTGCGGAAACGGAATGGGGTCGTGGTCTTGGTCATTGGGTCAGGATCAATCGGCTCGGGTGAAGGCAGGGTGGGTGCGACTTTCATCGTCGTTCCCGCGCAGGCGGGAATGCAGCGACTTTGCTTTGAGCCTCTAGTCACTGGATTACCGCCTGCGCGGCAATGACGACCTGGGTGTTGACTCAGCAACCATCCCTAGAATGCAGCCATGGATACGAGCGACGACACCCGCCTGGATGCAGTGCTGCAACGCGCACATGAACGCATCGATGCGTCCGATGCGGAATGCCTGCTCGCGCACGCGCTGCGCAAGTCGCGGACCTGGCTGTACACGCACCGCGATGATGCGTTGACTGCGGGCGACATCGAGAGGTTTGAATCGCTGCTGCGGCGTCGCGCGTCCGGTGAGCCGGTTGCGTACCTGGTCGGCAGCCGCGGCTTCTGGTCGCTGGATCTGGCAGTCACGCCCGACACGCTGATCCCGCGCCCCGAGACCGAATGGCTGGTCGAACTTGCGTTGAGGCGATTGCCCGTGGAGCGCGAGTGCCGTGTCGCCGATCTGGGCACCGGCAGTGGCGCGATCGCATTGGCGTTGGCGCACGAACGACCGCGCGCGCACGTCGTCGCCACCGATGCAAGCGCCGCTGCCCTTGCGGTCGCGCAGGGCAATGCAGAGCGGCTGGGCATCCGCAACATCGCGTTTCGACACGGGAGCTGGTGGGCGCCGTTGTCCGGGGAAACATTCGATCTCGTCGCCAGCAACCCGCCTTACATCGCCGCTGGCGATCCGCATCTGCACGCAGGTGATCTGCGGTATGAACCGGCGGCCGCGCTGTCGTCCGGTGCCGATGGCCTCGATGCGATCCGCGGCATCGTGCGTGATGCGCGCGTACATCTGGGTACGGGCGGATGGTTGATGCTGGAGCACGGGTGGGAACAGGGCGAGGCGGTGCGCGAACTGTTTCGTGCTGCCGGTGGATTCATTGATGTCGCGACCGAACGTGATCTGGAAAACCGCGAACGGGTGACGTTTGGCCGAAGGCGTTGATTGGCTCGCGACTCATCCCCAACGGCTTGCAATGGCGAAGTCGATCAAGTGGGGGGTGATTCTGTTGCTCGTCATCCCCGCGAGGGCAGGAGCAGCTGCATCTCCAGATGCAATGGAGCCTGTGAGCCGTGCGACTAATATATCAGTCGCGGCACCAGCTTCGGCAACCAAAATACCTGTCCTCGTTATAATAAATACCGTGCCTGGCATGTGCTTTATCCTTTATTAGACTGCGCGAAATCAAGCAGTCATGAGCCAATTAAGAATTTTTGGGAGAATTATCAGAGCAGCAACAATCAATAGGATTTCAACTACACTTTTATTTCCAACATTTTTGTAAATATTTGCATCAATCTCAGCCGCGAGGTCTTTTTTTCGCATTAGCCATAGCAATCCCGCAGCGCACAGAAAGAATAGAGCGAATACATAACCGCCGATATCAAAGAATTCCAATGCCGTTAGGCAAAGAAACCCGCCACCAACAATCAAGAATAAAATAATAGGTATTGAAACACGCATAAAAACTCCTGCTACGCAGATTTTAAATCGGTGGATCAGTCCGCGACGAATTCAAATGCGAAGCGCAGTTCTGCAAGCGCAGTTCTGCAAGCGCATTTTACCTTCAGGGGATGCCGGACAAATTGCCCCTTGTAGAGCGGAGCTTGCTCCGCTGCCTTTGTTTTGGGATCAAGAGCAGCGGAGCAAGCTCCGCTCTACGAAAAGCGACCGGATTGTCACGGTGACGAGGATGTTGTTCAGGACTTTTCTGGTGCTGGACACACCGCTCCCGACGCCCGATTCCCAGCCTGCGCAGGTTCATTGATTTGCCGCCCGACTACACTGCCAACATGGCCCCAGCGAATCAGCCCATGCGCACCCTCTACCCAGATCTCGAACCCTTCGACATCGGCACCCTGCGTGTCGACGATCGCCACGTCCTGCACTACGAACAATGCGGCAATCCCGATGGCAAGCCCGTGGTGCTGCTGCACGGCGGCCCCGGCGCAGGCTGTAGTCCGAAGATGCGGCGTTTCCACGATCCAAAAAAATACCGGATCATCCTGTTCGACCAGCGCGGCAGCGGCCGCTCGACGCCGCACGCGGACCTGGTCGACAACACCACATGGGATCTCGTCGCCGACATCGAAAAACTTCGTGAGAAGCTCGGCATCGATCGCTGGCAGGTCTTCGGTGGCTCATGGGGTTCGACGCTGGCGCTGGCCTACGCACAGACGCATCCGCAACGCGTGACCGCACTGGTGCTGCGCGGCATCTTCATGCTGCGCCGCTGGGAGCTGGAATGGTTCTACCAGGAAGGCGCCTCGCGCTTGTTCCCGGATGCATGGGAGCGCTACATCGCCGCGATTCCCGCGGTCGAACGCCATGACCTGATCTCCGCCTTCGGCCGGCGGCTGACCTCCGACGACGAAGCCACGCGTCTTGCCGCGGCGCGCGCCTGGAGCGTATGGGAGGGCGCGACCAGCTTCCTGCACGTCGACGACGATTTCGTCAGCGGCCACGAGCAAGCCGAATTCGCGCTCGCGTTCGCGCGCATCGAGAACCATTACTTCGTCCACGGCGGCTTCTTCGAGGTCGAGGACCAACTGCTGCGCGACGTGTACAAGATCCAGGACATCCCCAGCGTGATCGTGCATGGCAGGTACGACGTGGTCTGCCCGATCGCCAATGCCTGGGAGCTGCACAAGGCGTGGCCGAAATCCGAATTGATGATCAGCCCCGCCTCGGGACATTCGGCGTTCGAGGCGGAGAACGTGGATGCACTGGTGCGGGCGACGGACAGGTTTGCGTAGGAATCATGGTTTTGTAGGAGCGCACCAGGGCG
>JBBJNO010000020.1:13020-16896 GCA_037720875.1 Luteimonas sp.
TTACCGGTAGAGCCCATCGCGCCCAGGTGCGCTCCTACAGGATCAAAGGCTCGTCCGCGCGGCTGCCGTCGGGGTTGTGTTCGATCATCCACAACCCGGCCCACAGCTTGAGATCGAGTTCGTAGCCTTCGCGATGTTTCCGCATCAGCCACGCGGGCGCCTCGTTGCGTGGCACGGCGTGCACGGTGATGTCCTCGCTACCCACGCCGCCGCCTTCGCCAATTTTCTTCAGTCCGCGCGCGCGGACGAAGGCGATGCGTTCGTTGCTCATGCCCGCTGAAGTCGGGCCGACCAGCAGGACATCCACGTCGTCCGCCTGCCAACCCGTTTCCTCGATCAGTTCGCGCCGCGCCGCATCTTCCAGCGTGTCGTTGGCCTGATCGTCGCCGACCAGGCCTGCGGGCATCTCGATGGTTTTCGCACCCAGCGGCACGCGGAACTGCTCGACGAACAACACGTCGTCGTCGGGCGTCACCGCGATGATGATGACCGCCATGCCCTGGCCATGCATGCGCTCGGCGTATTCCCATTGCCCGCGGATTTTCATGCGCAGGTACTTGCCTTCGTAAACGGTGTTGGCTTCGGTTTCGGCGTGGTCGGTCATGCGGTGATGCTACCCGAGGTTTGCTGTGGAATTGCCATCGTTGTTCGTCGGTTGGGTTGGCCCGTCAACCCAGCGGTGATCCAGGGGAAGACGCAGGGTTGATGACGCCAGCCCCAGCCTACGCGACTGTTGGCAGGTGCGAATCAATTCGCACCCACAAAGGGAACAAGACAAGTCAGGAGGTTGGAGCGAATGCCAAGCCGCATGCCATATGCAACCGGCGCCGCGTCATCGGGCCGAACCGCAGGGTTTCGCACAGCTCCGACAAAGCGTCCGCCAACGCCGCATTGCGAACGAAGGGCGACACGCCATCGTGCAGTGGCGCGTCCAGCGCGATGGTTGACAGTTGTCGATACAACAACACCTCATCGCGCTGCGTACGCAGCTTCGCCGCGATCTGCGCCGCGCCGCGGATACGCAGGTACGGGATTTCCTCGACGCGCGCCAGCAATGCATCGAGGCTGCCGAAATGCGCCAGCAATCCCGCGGCGGTCTTCTGGCCGATGCCCGACACGCCCGGAATGTTGTCGACCACATCGCCGCACAGCGCCAGGTAGTCCGCGATCTGGTGCGCATGCACGCCGTGCCGCGCGCGCACGCCGGACGCGCCCCAGCGCTGGTTGCGTGCGTAATCCCATTGCTCGTCGTGCTCGGCGAGCAATTGCGACAGGTCCTTGTCCGCGGAGACGATGACGCCGCGATAGCCGTGGCCGCGCGCGACATGCAGCGCGGTGCCGATCAGGTCGTCGGCCTCGTATTCACCATGCGCGAGCACGGCCAGGCCCAAGGCGCTGCACAGGGACTTGCACCACGCGAACTGATGCCTGAGCTCCTCCGGCGCGGGATCGCGGTTGGCCTTGTACTTGGGATACAGCACGTTGCGGAAACAAGACCCGTGTGCCTCATCGAAGGCGACCACGATGTGTCGCGGTCGCTCGCGTTCCAGCAGCTCCAGCAGGAAGCGCGCGAACCCGTGCACGGCATTGGTCGGCCAGCCATCGGCATCGCGGAAGTCATCGGGCATCGAGTGCCAGGCGCGGAACACGTACAGGCTGGCATCCACCAGATACAAGGTGGGCGGTTGGGCGCTCGATCCTTCGACAAGCTCGGGGCTGGCGGTGATGGATTGCGGAAACGTCATGCGGGCGTCCAGTCGCTGAGCAGGTCGCGCGGATCGGGTCGGTCACGTTCGGTTGCGGGAAGTTTCGGCGTGCCGATGTGGATGAAACCGGCGACCACCTCGTGCGCGGCCACACCCAGCTGCTTGCGGATCGCAGCGTCATAGGCCGGCCAACCCGTCAACCATTGCGCACCGAAGCCGCACGCCTGCGCCGACTGCAACAGGGCGAAACACACGCAGCCGGCGGACAGCAGGCGTTCCTGTTCCGGAATCTTGTCGTCCTCGCCCAGCGCCGCAATGACGGCGATCACCAACGGCGCCTGCGAAAACCGGCCTCGATCCTTGTCCAGGACGCGATCGGCCACAGCCGGATCGCGCTCACGTGCGCGCGCTACCAGGACGTCCCCGAGCGCATGGCGGGCAGCGCCGGCGATGCGCAGGAACCGGAACGGCACCCGCTTGCCGTGGTCCGGCACCCGGACCGCCGACTGCAGCATCCGCAACAGGGTGGCGGCGTCCGGGCCGGGGTCTTGCAACAACCTGGAAGGGACGGACCGACGCGCGTCGAGAAGTTTTAGAGCTTGTGTGTTCATGTTGCGAAATGCGTCACAGACTGCTGCGCAGCGTCAGCCTCATCGTAGCGCGACCAGCGCCCCCCACGCTGGGCTGCCTTCGAGTATCTCCCCCATGGACGCATCCCGGAACAGGATTGGATCGGGCTTTGGCCCGCAAGTCTCGTTGCAGCCACCGACACTGGTCATCGAAGCCCTCAAGCGCACCACCCTCGATCACGTGGGCACGGTGACCCGTGGCCTGTACCGCCCGATCGAGCAGACGCTGCAGCGGATCGAACTTGAGGCCCCCGGCACGCGCCTGGGCGAGCAGGAAGCCTTGGCCATGCTGCGCCAGCGCGAGTCATCGCTGGTGATGCGTTATCGCCAGCTGCTGGCCGACAGCTTTGACGAATTGCTGGCCCACCAGTCGCCAGCCGGCGCCCGCCCGACCCTGACCCTGCTCAGAGAAGACGAGCTGGAGCAGCATCTGGATAGCCAACGCATTGCCCTGACGCTGACGACGCGCCATGCCAAAGCGCTGGAAGCGCTGGTGTCGCGTTTCTCGTCGCTGCGCGAGCATCTGGGATTGGATGACATGCGCTGTCCGGCGGTGCCGGGACGGCTGTTGGAGTTGCTGGTCAAGACGCTGCAAGGCCAGGTCGTCCCCGCCGGGCTGCGGACGTTGCTGTTCAAACAATACGAGTCGGAGCTGACGCGCGTCCTCGATCCGTTGTACGAGCAGCTCGGTACCCAGCTGGGATCCGCCGGCTACGGTTTGAATGATGGCGGCAGTCCGATCTTCGCCCGTCCCGCCCCCGCGCCCCAACGCGAAACGCAGCATCCGGAGTCTTGGCAGCAGCTCGTCCAGGCGCAGCCGCATGGCGACCGTGCACAGGCGGTTGCCGCCGCGCATGGTCAGGGCGCCGGCCCGGCCGCCGGTGTCAGATCCCCGCACGCTGGCATGGCCAGCGGCACGCAGGGCCACGGTGATGGCGGCGATGGCTCGCTGGTGTCGGAGGAACTGGTGCGCGAGCTGGGGCTGCTTCGCGAGCAACTGCATACCTTGCGCGAACAGAACAACATCGCAGCCGCGCAGCGGCCTGGCACCGTCGGCTTCCGGCCGGGGACGCAGCGTCGGCCGCTGCGGACCGACGAGTTGCGCAGCGTGGCGGACGTGTTGCAGGGCGACAACAGCGATGTCTTCGCGGCGGCGCTCGCGCACGGCGGCGGCCGCCTGCAAACGACCCTGCGCGACGAGTTGCTGCAAGGCGCGCGACGTCTTGGACTGGATCCGGAACACACCGCGTTGAGCGCGCAGGAAGAGGATGCGATCGACCTGGTCGGCCTGTTGTTCGAGGCGATCTGCGATGTGCACCGGCTGTGGGACGTGGGCCGCGGCCTGCTGAGCCGCCTGGTGCTGCCTTATCTCAAGCTGGCGCTCAACGACGACAATCTGTTCGTGCAGCCATCGCATCCGGCGCGCCGGTTGCTGGATGTGCTGACCGAAGCCTGCGATAGCAACCAGGGCACCACGCCGCACGATCGTGAACTGCTCGATCGTGCAAGGCGGGCAGTGGACCACGTGATCGCCGAATACC
>JBBJNO010000233.1:0-3836 GCA_037720875.1 Luteimonas sp.
CTGGAACTCGACCGCGATGTGCGCGGCATCGCAACTGGAACCGCCATTGCCGATGCAGAACAGCCGGCCACCGGCGGCATACACGCCGGCAATCGCCTTGGCGGATGCCAGCACGGCCGCCGCGTTGTCGCGGAAAAAAATCTCCTTCGCCGCCACGCTGTCACGGGCTTTGCCGGCGATGGATTCCAGCAGGGCGGCATCGACGGTCGCAGGATCCTGCCTGCCCGCATGCAGGAACGGATACAGACCTTGCAGCGGGGCGATGCGATCGGTCATCTGCCTGGCCGGCGGTGCAGCCATAGCAGTGCTCGGCGGTGGCGATGTTGCGCGGTAGCTGGCCGTCGAGCAGGCCGCGGTCATGCGCAGCAGGGCATTCGCAGCAGGGCATACGCAAATCCAGCAACACCGAAACGCTGGCGCGGCCCGGATTGGTACTGGCTGAGCGGACCGTCACCTCCGCGTTGATAGGCTGCCAGGCAATGGATGCGAACAGGCGATTGATGCGACTGTCCTGCACGCTGGTGCTGGTGCTGTTGGGCCCTGCCGCGTCTGCGATGCAGCCGCTGCCGTTTTCGACCGCCACGCCCGGCGGCCCGCTGCCACCGGGCTGGGCCGTGCAGCCGGTGCCGAACGTGCCGCGGCAGACCCGCTTCGACCTGGTCGGCGATGGCGATGCCACGGTCTTGCGCGCCCGCGCGGAGGCGTCCGCCGCGTCGCTGCGGTACACACTGCGGGTCGACCCGGCGCGCGACCCGCAGTTGCGCTGGCGCTGGAAGACCGAACGCGTGCTCGAGCGCGCCGACCTCACCCGCAAATCCGGCGACGACTACGCCGCGCGGCTGTACGTGTTCTTCGACCGCAAGCCCGCACAGATGTCGCTGGGCGAGCGCGCGCTGTATCGCCTGGGCCGCGCGCGTTACGGCGAGCAGTTGCCGGCCGCGGCGCTGTGCTATGTCTGGGACAACCGGCAACCCGTAGGCATGCTGCGCGACAACGCCTACACCGGCTTCGTCAAGATGATCGTGGCCAGCAGCGGCAAGGCGCGCCAGGGCCGGTGGATCGATCTGCAACGCGATGTGGCAGCGGACTACCGTCGCGCCTTCAACACGGCCGCGCCCGCCATTACCGGCATCGCCATCATGGTCGATACCGACAACACCGGCGAAGCCACGGTCAGCTATTTCGGCGATGTCAGCTTCGGAAAATAAGCCTGCGAATGGTGGCGGCAGGCGCCGCCTGTATGAACACCGTTGCTTGCGGACAACAGTGGCTACGCTTTGAATCCATGATCGAACGATTACCGACACTGAGGACATGAACATGAGTGAGACCCATGCAACACCACGTCACTGGCCGCAGCGACTTGTACTGCCGGGCGTGCTGCTGATGCTGGTCGCGATGACCGCCTGTGCGCAGTCCAGCAGCGCACCGGCGGCGACGCCTGCAACGACAGCCAAGCCAGCCAAGTCAGCCAAGTCAGCCAACACGGCCGTGGCGATCTTCGCCGGCGGCTGCTTCTGGTGCATGGAGCCGCCGTTCGACAAGTTGCCCGGCGTGCTCTCGACCACATCTGGTTACACCGGAGGCCGCGTCGCCAATCCCACGTACGAACAGGTCTCCGCCGGCGGCAGCGGCCACGCCGAAGTGGTGCAGGTGCAATACGACCCGCGCAAGGTCAGCTACGCGACATTGCTCGACGTGTTCTGGCGCAACATCGACCCGCTGGCGGTCGACCGCCAGTTCTGCGACGTCGGCGACCAGTACCGCAGCGCGATCTTCACCACCGATGCGCAGCAGCAACGCCTGGCCGAGGCCAGCAAGCGCAAGCTGCAAGCACGCTTCAAGCAGCCGATCGCCACACAGCTCGTAGCCGCGACCAAGTTTTACCCGGCCGAGGCCTACCACCAGGATTACTACAAGAAGAATCCGGTTCGCTACAAGTTCTATCGCAACAACTGCGGCCGCGATCAGCGCCTGGAGCAGGTCTGGGGCAAGCCCGGCAGTTAATGCGCGCGCATGTCGCTGACGCTTGCGGCGGCGGATGCGGCATCGAAGGTTGCCCCTAGCGCCGGATGAGTCCGCGAACGTCGCCAGCCTCGCCACACCATGGGTCACGAGCTGAGGATTTGGCTTTTTCCGCTTGTCTTCTCCCGTTTGCCTGTTTACCCGTCCTGGCCGGAGCGGCGCGGCGCGCGCCACACCATGCAGACATCAGCGCGCTGGTAATGCGAGCCCGGCCGCGGCGCCGGCCGGTGCTCGAAGCCGACGCTCTCGTACAGGTGCAGTGCCGGCGCAAATTTGCGATTGGATTCCAGGAACAGTTCGCGGCCATCGCGTCGTTCGAACACGGCCAGCGTGGCCAGCATCAACTGCCGTCCGATGCCCAGCCCGCGCTTCGCTGGATCGACCGCCATCTTGGTCAGTTCGTACACACCCTCGCTGTCCCGCTTCAGCGCGACCGTGCCGACGACATGCTCGTCGCCGTCGATTGCGAACAGGATGTGCCCGCCCGGATCGAGGATGATGTGGGTTTCGGGATCGAGCAGCACAATGCGATCGATCGGTTCCACGACGAAATGCGTATCCAGCCACTCAAGGTTGAGGCGGGCGAAATCGGCGCGCCATTGCGGCGCGAAATCGACGATGCGGATCGCATCCTTGGCGCTCAAGCATCTTGATCCGGTGTGCGGGACAGATGCGCGATCGCCGCAGTGGCGGCATAGCGGTCGGCATCGTTGAACAAAGTGATGTTGACCGATGCGATCGTGTCCGGATCCAGGCAACGCACGTTGACGTCGATGCCGTCGGGATGGCTGCGCGGCACGTAGAAACTCTTGATGCCGCAGTGCCGGCAGAAATAACGTTTCGCGGCGCCGGTGTTGAAGGCGTATTCGACAAGGTCGTCGCTACCGGTGGTCAGGCGAAACCGCGCGGCCGGAACGATCAGGTGCTGGAAGCCGCTCATGCGGCAGATCGAGCAGTTGCAATCGAGCGCGTCGAGCGTGGCTGGCGCGTCCACTTCAAAACGCACGCGGCGGCAATGACAGCCGCCGCGATGCGTCACCAGCAGGATTGGCGCGGATGGGTGCATCCGCGCAGTCCAGCGTCGGGCTGCTTACTTCTTGCCGTTACCGTTCCCTTTGCCGGCCGGCTTGCCCGATGACTTCTTGTTGCCGCCACCGGACTTTACGTTGCCATGGTTTTTTCCACGATCACCTTCGGACTTTGCGTTGCCGTAGTCTTTTCCATGATCACCTCCGGACTTTGTATTGCCGCGATCCTTGCCATGTCCGGACATCACATTGACCTTGGCCGGCTTGCCAGTCTTGTTCTTGACCTTGCCATGGTTCGGGAACTCGCGGCGCAGATCGGCATCCAGCACGATCGGCCGCGACCAGCGGTCGTAGGTCGGCACGAACCCCTTCTTCAGGCGATGGAATTCCGCCGAACCCGGCTTGATGCCCAGCCGTTGCGCCATCACGCCCCAACCTTGGCCGTGATCGCGATTCCACTCGTCGACCACATACCGGCACGGACGACCAATCTGCTGCGCAATCGAACACGCGTAATACACATCGCCTGGTGCCCAGCGCTGGCGCACGATCAGGTCCGACACCAGATCGCGCGGGGTGCCGTAGTAACGGGAGATCTCGTCGATGAACGGCTCGCGGTAGCGCGTGCCGTACTGGTTGATGTCGCCGAGGCGCTGGTCGACCCACACATCGCCACTGCGCGGATTCCAGCCAAAGGTGAAGTCCTGCGCGGCCGCGGGTGCGGTCGCCATCAACGCCGCCACTGCCGTGGAGAGCGCGAGTAATCGGGTCTTGTTTGTGAGG
>JBBJNO010000233.1:3846-4261 GCA_037720875.1 Luteimonas sp.
TCCTGCTGGGAGAGATGGCAACGTGTGCCGGGGATCCGGATTGCAGCCATGCATGCTGCGGACCGACCCATGAACCATGCGACCGCACGCGTGAACCGGATGCCAACATGCCGGTTTGGGTAGCCCGGATTCAGCGCCCATTTTGGTAGCTTTTGCATTCGCACCTTGTCTCCATCCCCGCTTGGGCGGTCGAGGCCCTTACGGATGGTTCGACATCGCCACCGGCAGCAGCGCATCGCCCTGCCGCGGCGCAAAGCGGCGGCCGCGGCGGTCGCGTGGTTCCAAGCGGCCATCGGGCAACAAGGCGAACACGCGCAAGCCATCGTTGGCGGTCTGCAACCGGATCAATGCATCGTCGCGCCGCCACAGGCCCTGTTCGACGAAACGGTCGCCGCCGTCGGCGGCGAGGAAGGTC
>JBBJNO010000234.1:0-3939 GCA_037720875.1 Luteimonas sp.
CGGTCATCGACGGCTCCGGCGGGTTCTATCGCAACGAGGTCGATCCGGCCGTGCGATCACGCATGAACATCCCGTTCTTCCTGCACGACGAAACGCTCGACAAGGCATTCCTGCAGCAGGCGCAGGAGGCGCGACTGATTTCCCTGAAAGGCCATCGCGCGCTTGGCGGCATGCGCGCGTCGATCTACAACGCGATGCCGGTTGAAGGCGTGCAGGCATTGGCGGATTTCATGCAGGACTTCCAGCGACGTCATGGCTAAGCGGACGCCGAAAAAAACCGTCGCGACCAGACGCGCGCAGACAGGTTCGGCCAAGCCTGTTTCGGTCAAGCCTGTTTCGGTCAAGCCTGTCTCGGTCAAGCCTGTCTCGGTCAAGCCCGTTTCGGTAAAGCCGGCGGCTTCCGCCAAGCCTGACCTCGCCGACGTGCGCACGCAGATCGACGGCATCGATCAACAGATCCAGACTTTGATCGCCGAACGCGCCAAGTGGGCCCATCAGGTTGGCAAGGCCAAGGGCAAGCTGGCCGCGGCGGTGGATTACTACCGGCCCGAGCGCGAGGCGCAGGTGTTGCGGCGCGTGGTGGATCGCAACGATGGCCCGCTCGGCGACGAGACGCTGGTGCGCGTGTTCCGCGAAATCATGTCGGCGTGCCTTGCGCAGCAGGAACCGCTGAAGATCGGTTATCTCGGCCCGGAAGGCACCTTCTCGCAGCAGGCTGCGCACAAGCATTTCGGGCATTCGGCCAAGGGCCTGCCGCTGGCGAGCATCGAGGAAGTGTTCCAGGAAGTGGCGGCGGGACATGCGGACTTCGGGGTGGTGCCGGTCGAGAATTCCGGACAGGGCACGATCCAGTCGACGCTCGACATGTTCCTGACCTCACCGTTGATGATCTGCGGCGAAGTCGAACTACGCGTCCACCAGCATCTGTTGTCGCGCACCGGCCGCATCGAGGACATCGAGCGCGTGTATTCGCATCCGCTGTCGCTTGCGCAGTGCGGCGGCTGGCTGCGACAGCACTTGCCGGGCGTCGAGAGAATCCCTGTCTCCAGCAACGCCGAGGCCGCACGTCGCGCGCGCAATGCCGACGATGCCGCGGCCATCGCCGGCGAATCGGCCGGGCATGTCTATGCGCTGAAAGCCATCGCCGGACCGATCGAGGATCGCTCCGACAACACCACGCGGTTCCTGGTGCTGGGCCGCGAATTGTTTCCCTCGTCCGGCCACGACCGCACCTCGCTGCTGATCTTCATCCGCGACAAACCCGGCGCCTTGTATGGCGTGCTGGAACCCTTGGCGCGACGCGGCATCAGCATGAACCGCATCGAATCGCGGCCTGCGCACGGCGCGCTGTGGCAGTACGCGTTCTTCATCGATGTCGCCGGCCACGTCGACGAATCGCCACTGCGTGATGCGCTTGCCGACATCGAGGCCAGTGCCGGCGACGTGCGCATCCTCGGTTCCTATCCCGTGGCGGTGCTGTGACCGGCCATGCTGTGACGTCAGCGCCGATCGATTTCGAGCGGCTTGCGCAACCCGGCATCCAGCGGCTGCGCGCCTACGATCCGGGCCATGACCTGGTGGCGTTGCGTCGGCAACACGATGCGGGCCGGCTGATCGAACTCGGCTCCAATGAAAATCCATACGGGCCAAGTCCGCAGGCACGCGCCGCGATCCTTGATGCGCTGCATGCGATCCATCGCTACCCCGATCCGCTCGGTGGCGATCTCAAACGCGCGCTTGCGGTGCGGCATGGGGTTGCGCCGGAGCAGGTCCTGCTCGGCAACGGATCGCACGAATTGCTGATGCAGTTCGCGCAAGTGTTCGCCGGTCCGGGCGTGGACGTGGTCGCATCACAATACGGCTTCGCCGTGTATGCACTGGCAGCGCAAGGCGCAGGCGCGATGCTGCGGATCGCGGGCGCATTTCCGCGCGAGCACGCGATGGCGCACGGACATGATCTGGACGCGATCGCCGACGCGGTGACGGCGACGACACGCTTGGTCTATGTCGCCAATCCGAACAATCCGACCGGCACATGGTTCGGCGCGGAGGCGTTCGCAAAGTTCATGTCGCAGCTGTCCGGCGATGTGCTCGTGGTCATCGACGAGGCGTATGCGGAGCTTGCCGATCCGGCAGAAGTCGCTTCGGCGTTGCCGTTACTGGCACGGCATCCGAATCTGATCGTGACCCGCACGTTCAGCAAGGCGTATGCACTGGCGGGCCTGCGCATCGGATACGCCATCGCGCATTCACGGCTGATCGCGGTGATGGAGCGCGTCCGCGAGAGTTTCAACGTCAACAGTCTTGGCCTGGCCGCGGCCGAGGCTGCGCTCGGTGACACCACTCACCTGCAATGGGTCAGCGCGCGCAATGCGGAACAGCGCGCGGCGTTGACCGATACGCTACGGGGGCGGGGCTTGTTCGTGTATCCGTCGCAGACCAATTTCCTGCTGGTTGAATTCGGGCCTCGTAGCGCAGGGGTCGAGGCCGCGTTGATCGCAGTCGGGGTGGTTCTGCGTCCGATGGCGGGATATGGGTTCCCGGAATGTCTTCGCATTACCGTCGGTGATGCCAGCGAGATCCGTCGTTTGCTAAAGGCGCTGGACGAGGTTCTGTAGGTGCGAATTCATTCGCACGCTCTTGATCCTGTAGAGCGGAGCTTGCTCCGCTGCTTTGGCTTGTTTCGATCAAGGGCAGCGGAGCAAGCTCCGCTCTACAGGGGCGATCGAAAGCGCTTGAATGCATTCGCTCGTGAGAGGGTAATCGCATGACGGACTGGATCGCGGCGCGCGGCGGCCCGCTACGCGGAGCCATCGACATCCCCGGTGACAAGTCGGTGTCGCATCGCGCGATCATGCTGGCGGCCATCGCCGACGGCGTTTCGCGGATCGAAGGTTTCCTGGAAGGCGAGGACACGCGCGCCACGGCGGCGATCTTCCGGCAACTCGGTGTCCGCATCGAAACACCCGCGGATGGCGTTCGTGTCGTCCACGGTGTTGGCATCGATGGATTGGTTGCTTCACGAACGCCACTGGATTGCGGTAATGCCGGCACCGCGATGCGTCTGCTGGCCGGTCTGCTTGCGGGACAAGGCTTCGACAGCATCCTGGTCGGCGACACATCGTTGTCGAAACGGCCCATGCGCCGCGTCGTCGAGCCACTGCGGCGCATGGGTGCGCGGATCGATGCGGCGGATGACGACATGCCGCCGTTGCGGCTGCTTGCAAGGACATCCTTGCGCGGCATCGAACACGTGTCCGACATCGCCAGCGCGCAGGTCAAGTCCGCGATCCTGCTGGCAGGGCTCTATGCCGACGGTGAAACCATCGTGTACGAATCACCCACGCGCGACTACACCGAACGCATGCTGTCGGCATTTGGGTATCCGGTTGAATTCGCGCCCGGCCAGGCACGTTTGACTGGCGGCCATCGACTGCGCGCTACTGATGTCGTCGTGCCGGCGGATTTCTCCTCGGCGGCATTCTTCATCACCGCCGCCTGCATCGTGCCGGGTTCGGAATTGCGATTGCGACAGGTCGGCCTCAACCCACGTCGTACGGGATCGCTGCACGTCTTGCGGGCGATGGGCGCCGATATTGTCGAGGAAAGACGCACCCAGCAAGGCGGCGAACCGGTCGCGGATCTGGTGGTGCGCCACGCGCAACTGCGCGGCATCGAGGTGCCGATCGAACACGTCGCCGACATGATCGATGAGTTCCCGGCCTTGTTCGTCGCAGCAGCATGCGCTGAGGGAGTGACCACCATTCGTGGCGCGTCGGAATTAAGGTTCAAGGAATCCGACCGCATCGCCAGCATGGCGGAAGGTTTGCGCGCCCTTGGCGTCTGCGTCGACGAAATGCCCGACGGCGCGACGATTCACGGTGGCAGTCGCGTTGGCGGCGCGATCCAGGCCGGCGCGATCCAGGCCGGCGCGATGCA
>JBBJNO010000234.1:3949-4238 GCA_037720875.1 Luteimonas sp.
TCATCGACAGCCACGGCGACCACCGCGTGGCGATGGCGTTCGCGGTGGCCGCGCAACTGGCGGGCGGTGACGTGCGAATCAGGAACGTCGCCAATGTGGCGACGTCGTTCCCCGGGTTTGAAGCGGTTGCGAATGCGGCCGGGATGAATCTGCAAGCATCGTAGGGCGGGTCTCGACCCGCCGCACCACCGCGAGTATCTGGCGGATCAAGACCCGCCGCTCCACCGCAAAAATCCGGCGGGTCAAGACTCGCCGCACCACCGCAAAAATCCGGCGGGTCAAGACCCGC
>JBBJNO010000021.1:0-16541 GCA_037720875.1 Luteimonas sp.
GGCCCAGTTCCTTTTCGTGATACGCGATGCCGTGGCGCTCGACCAGTGCGACGAAATCCGACGGCGTGTAGCGCGCCAATGCCGATTTGCAGAAATGCGGATTAGCCGACAGGAAATTCCGTGGCGTGGTGCCGGTATTGGTGAAGTTGCAACGGCCTCCACCGGACATCAGGATTTTCTTGCCGACGCGGTTGGCATGCTCGGTCAGCAGCACACGCTGGCCGCGTTGCCCCGAGGTCAAGGCGCACATCAGTCCGGCCGCGCCGCCGCCGATGATGAGCACGTCGAACACTTGCGCCACGTGTCAGGACGCGCCCGGGTTGGGCGCCATGCGCACGCTGTGTTCGACCGTCATGGACGTACCTTCGCCATACAGTTCCACCTGCCCATCCTGGACCATGCATTGCAGGCGCATGCCGCGGTCGGCGATGGCGGCGAGCGCATCGACGGTGGCCGGCGCGATGTCCAGCACGGTGAGGTTGCTGTTGCGCAACAGCGACGCGCCGTTCTTGTTCCACCAGAGATCGGCGGCGTTGCCGCTGTAATTGACGACGACCACCTGTTGCGCCCGTCCGCAGGCCTTGCGGATGCGCGACTCGTCGGGTTGTCCCAGGTCGATCCACAATTCGATCTCGCCGGTCAACGACTTGCGCCACAGATCGGGTTCCTCGTCGCTGCTCAGGCCGCGCCCGAACGCGAGCTGGTCGTCGGCATGCAGCGCGAACGCCAGCAAGCGCACCATCATGCGTTCATCGGTTTCCGACGGATGCCGTGCCAGCGTCAGCGCGTGCGTGGCGTAGTAATGCCGATCCATGTCGCTGATCTGCAACTCGGCCTTGAAGACGGTGGACTTGAGCGACATGTCGGCTCTACGTTGGTGCGTTGAAAACAAGGCGGCATTGTAGGCATGCTGGGTGGAGCATGCTTTTACAGGCGCGCACCTAGGCGCGCACAAAGGCGCGAGGGGGCTCTACCGCTAACGCCTCATCGCGCCGTGTGCGCTCCTGCAACAGGCAAGGTGTACTCAATCCTTGAGACGCCGTTGCATCAAACTGCATCCATGCCCCAAGCCACACTTTTCGACGACGGCCCGCAGGTCCTGATCGAGGATGCGGGAAGCGGCGTGCGCTATTGGCCAGGTTTCATCGACGAACAGACTGCTGCCGACTGGTTCTCCACCCTGCGCGACACCATCCATTGGCAATCGGAGCGCAGGCCGATGTACGACCGCGTGGTCGATGTACCGCGCCTGCTGGCGGGCTTCGCATTGCTGGACGCAGCGCTGCCGGCAGTGTTGCGCGATGCCGGCACCCGCGTGCGCGACAAACTCGATGTCGAATTCACCCACGTCGGCCTCAACTTCTACCGCGACGGCCGCGACAGCGTGGCGCCGCACAACGACAAGCTGCACAGTATTGTCGTCGGCAAGCCCATCGCGTTGCTGTCGCTTGGCGCCGCGCGGCGCATGGATATCCGTGACAAGCTGCCGCCCAAAGTGACACGCTGCATCAAATTGCAACCCGGCAGCTTGCTGGTGATGAGCCACGATTCGCAGAAACACTACGACCACGGGATCCCGAAGACGAAACAGACGGTGGGTGCGCGCATCAGCGTGGTGTTTCGGGTGCGGCCGTGAGCAAGCCCCGCTCTACAGGAACAGATGCTTCTGCAAACATCGATGGCGTCAACGAGCGCAAGGTTGTTCTTGACCCGCCACCCATGGCGTTTGCTGCGCCGCCCTGAGTTCGAGGCGTCTGCGGTTTTGGAGCCGTGGGCCGAGGCCCGCCCTACGCTTGTCTCAACCATTCGACGGCACCCAATCCCGCGCGCCGCCCGCCCGCAAAACACGCCGTCAGCAGATAGCCGCCCGTGGGCGCTTCCCAGTCCAGCATTTCGCCGGCGCAAAACACGCCGGGCAGTCGTTGTGCCATCAAGGACGTGTCCATCGCCTCCAGCCGCACGCCGCCGGCCGTACTGATCGCCTCGCCGAGCGGCCGCGCACGTTTCAACACCAGCGGCAATCGCTTGATCGCACGTACAAGCGCTTCGACGTCATTGCGGCGCGCTGGATCGAGCACTTCATACAGCAACGCAGCCTTGGCGCCGCTCAATCCGCCCTGTCGCCGCAAGTGTTCGCTGAGGCTGCGTCCGTTTCGCGGCTTCGACAGTTCACGCATCAAACGTCCGATGTCGCGACCTGGCGTCAGGTCCAGATGCAATGTGGCCTCGCGATCCTGCTCGATGGCGTCACGCAACTTCGCTGACAGCGCATAGACCAGGCTGCCTTCGATCCCGGTCGCAGTGACCACGCATTCGCCTTGCAACGCATGTTCGATGCCGTCCACGTCCGACCAATGCGCGATCACCGGCTTCAAGGGCGCGCCCGCGTGACGGCGGGCGAAATGTCCGCTCCAGCCGATATCGAAACCGCAATTGGAAGGCTTCAGCGGCGCAACATCGATGCCATGCTGCACCAGCCACGGCACCCAGGCGCCATCCGAACCCAGCTCCGGCCAACTGCCTCCGCCCAACGCCAGCACCACCGCGCGTGCGTGCACGATGCGCTCGCCATCGGGTGTTGCAAAACGCAAGGCACCGTCGTCATCCCACCCCAGCCAGCGATGCTGCACATGAAAACGCACGCCACTCTCGCGCTGCCTGCGCACCCAGCCGCGCAACAAGGGCGCCGCCTTGCGATCCATCGGGAACACGCGTCCCGACGTACCGATGTAGGTCTCGATGCCGAATCCACGCGCCCATTCGCGCAGCGCATCGGCATCGAAGTCGTCGAGCCATGCGCCGACAACCTCACTGCGTTTGCCGTAACGTCGATCGAAGCTTGGGCGTGGCTCGGCATGCGTCAGGTTCAACCCGCCCTTGCCGGCGATCAGGAATTTGCGTCCGACCGAGCCCTTGCCCTCGAACAGATCGACTTCGACACCCGCCGCGCGCGCGGTTTCCGCCGCCATCAGGCCGGCGGGGCCGCCGCCGATGACGACCAGGCCGGTTGCAATGAAGGGGGCAGGGGGCATGCGAGTGAACAACTTGGCGACGCCGCATTATGCGGCCGCTTAAAATCGGCCAATGGTCCTGAATATCGCCGCCTACAAATTCGTCCGCATCGCCGATCCCGATGCGCTGGCGCTGCAGTTGCGCACACTCGCCGAAACCGGGGGCTTGCTGGGCACCGTGCTGGTCGCGCACGAAGGTCTCAATCTGTTCCTGGCCGGCGCTGACGCGGCAATGGATCGATTTGTCGAATCGCTGCGCGATGACCCACGTTTCATGGACATCGCCATCAAGCGCAGCCGCAGCGACACGCAGCCGTTCGCGCGGCTCAAGGTCAAGGTCAAGTCGGAAATCATCAGTTTTCGCCAGTGCGATGCATCGCCGCTCGAATCGCGGGCGCCGGCGGTTTCGCCCGCGACACTCGCGCGCTGGATCGCGCAGCGATGCGATGACGAAGGCAAGCGCCTCGTGTTGCTGGATACACGCAATCGCCAGGAAGTGGCGCATGGCAGCTTCACTGATGCGTTGAGCCTGCCAATCGACACGTTCACCCAGTTCCCCGAAGCGGTTTCCCGGCACCGCGAAGCACTTGCGGGTGCCGCCGTCGTCAGCTTCTGCACCGGGGGCATCCGCTGCGAGAAGGCGGCGATGTGGATGCGCGCCAACGGCATGGACAACGTGCTGCAACTCGATGGCGGCATCCTGGGTTATTTCGAGCAGGTGGGTGGACAGGGGTACGAGGGCCGGTGTTTCGTTTTCGATGAGCGTGTCGCGCTGGATCCGGCGTTGCAGCCGATGATGCTCTTTAGGAGCAAAATTATGGGTCAGGGGGGTTAAGCTGAGGACTCTTCGACAGGAATCACGCGCATGAGCTGGCTCGGCATTGCACTGGTGGTGATTGGTGTGTACTTCGCGATGAAGGCGGTCGGCTTTGCGATGAAGTTGGCGATGTGGGCGCTGGTGTTGTTCGGCGCGTATTGGTTCCTCGCGCCGCATCTCGGATGGCCGACGCTGTTTTGAACGGGGCTGCTGCAATCGATTTCGACGCAACATGTTGAAGCTCCTTTGAAGCTCCTCGACACCGACGACATGGCCGCAAGCCGCCTGCAATTGCCTCCCGGCCCGTGGCCGACCGTGCTCGATGCACTCTGCGACCGGTTTCCTGCAATCGATCGCAACCGATGGATCGACCGCATGGCGCGCGAACGCGTGCTGGGCGTGGATGGCGTAGGGGTGACGCCGGAAACGCCGTATCGCGTCGGCATGGAGATCCGCTACTGGCGCGAAGTCGCCGATGAGCCGCCGATTCCATTCGATGAAACCGTGCTGCATGTCGATGCGCACCTGGTCGTCGCCGACAAGCCGCATTTCCTGCCGGTGACGCCGGCGGGCGGCTGGGTTCGCGAAACCTTGCTATCGCGTTTGATCCGGCATCTCGACAATCCGGACCTCGTGCCATTGCATCGCATCGATCGCGAGACCGCCGGACTGGTGTTGTTTTCGGCCGATCGGAGGACGCGCGGCCAATATCAGGCGCTGTTTCGCGATCGCCGCATCGAAAAAAACTACGAGGCACTCGCGCCTGCGTTGCCGCATCTGCAATTTCCGCTGGTCCGGTCCTCGCGCCTGGCGCCAGGCGAACCGTTCTTCCGCATGCGGGAAATCGAAGGCGAGGCCAATAGCGAAACCCGGATCGATGTGGTCGAGCGCGGCGAGACGTGGTGGCGCTACGCATTGCGTCCGAGCACCGGCAGGAAACACCAGCTGCGCGTGCACATGGCGGCGCTGGGCGCGCCGATCCGCGATGACGCGTTGTATCCGGTGTTGCGCGAACGCGGCGCCGAGGATTTCAGCCGGCCGCTGCAGTTGCTGGCGAAAGCACTGCGTTTCGTGGATCCGCGGAGCGGCGAGGAACGCCGGTTCCACTCGCGGTTCGCGCTATAGGCACGTCATAGGCACGTCATAGGCGCGTTCTAGGCGCGCTATAAGCCGTGCCTGGACGATTCTTCGTTGGTGCGGGGCGCCTCGGGAAGTTGCTCGTCGAGCGACTGGCGATACCGGATGCAACCGCGAAGGAATGCGGGCCACTCCGGCACAACCGGTGAACCAGGCGCATCCTCGGGGAGTAGCCGCCAGAGCGCCGGATGATGCCAGCACAGGTCATGCCCGGTGCTATCCCGGTGGATGCGTACCGCGTTGCGAAGCTTCACCAGTTCCGCAATCAGCTCGTCACGCGACAGGTCATCGAGGTCAGCGTCCATGGCGATCTCCGATTGCGAGCGAAGCGTGCGCTCACTCGCTGCGCGCGGGCGTGTCGGCAGCGGGAGCGGGAGAGGTCGCCTCGGTCTCCGCATCCTTGGCGGCCTGTTTCTTGGCCAGTTTCTCGTCCTGCTTCTTCTTCTTGGCGATTTCGCGCTGGCGCTTTTCAAACGAATAGTTGGGCTTTGCCATAGGGCGGGTCTCGATGGGGGACGTGGGTAGTCTAGCGGGTAGGCTGCGGCCGGCCTGGATCAGACCAGTCAGATCAGGCTGGTCAGATCAGGCTGGGTCAGATCAGGCTCAGATCAGGCTGATCAGATCCGCCTGACCCTGAAATTGCGGCCCTTGATCTTCCCGGCCTGTAGCCGCGCCAGCGCCTTGTCGGCCTGGCCGCGCGCGATGGCGACATAGGAGCGTGTGGCGAAGACATCGATCTTGCCGATGGCCGCGACCGGCAGGCCGGCATCGCCGGTGATCGCGCCGACGATGTCGCCGGGACGCAGCTTGTCGGTGCGGCCGGCGTCGATGCGCAGGGTGGCCATCGGCGCGGGCGGCGCGCGAACCCCCTTGAGGTTGGCCAGCGTCGCACGCGACCAGCGCAATGGTCGGCCGGTATGCGCTTCGATCAGGGTCGCGCGCGACACCTCGCGCGGCGTGCACAGGCTCAAGGCCAATCCGGCGCGTCCTGCGCGCCCGGTGCGGCCGATGCGATGCACATAGACGTCCGGGTCGGTCGGCAACTCGTAATTGACGACAGCGCCAAGGTCGTCGATGTCCAGCCCGCGCGCCGCCACGTCACTTGCGACCAGCACGTTGCAGCTTCGATTTGAAAAACGCACCAGGATTTCGTCGCGGTCGCGTTGCTCCATGTCGCCGTGCAGGGCCAGCGCGGAAAAGCCCAGGTGCGCCAGCGACGCCGCCACGTCATCGGCATCGCGGCGCGTGTTGCAGAACACCACGGCCGAGTCGGGATTGTGGTCGAGCAGCAGGCCCGCAAGCGCCGCGGGTTTCTGCGCCAGTTCCACCTCGTGGAAATGCTCCGCGATGACCGCGGCGTCGCCGACGCCATCGACCGTGACCTCGACCGGATCGCGCATCACCTTGCGCGCGATCTCGCGGATCGCATCCGGATACGTCGCGGAAAACAATAGCGTCTGCCGGTCCTTCGGCGTCTTGCCGACGATCTCGCGAATCGGTTCCTCGAAGCCCATGTCGAGCATGCGATCGGCTTCGTCCAGCACCAGCACGCGCACGCCGCCCAGATGTAGCGCCTGCTTGCGCAGCAATTCCTGCACGCGGCCGGGCGTACCGACCACCACATGCGGATCGTGTGCCAACGATGCCAGTTGCGGCCCGAGCGGCATGCCGCCGGTCAGCGTCAGCAGCTTGAGGTTGGGAATGCCGGTGGCGAGCTTGCGCAGGTGCTTGCTGACCTGGTCGGCCAGTTCGCGGGTCGGACACAGCACCAGCGCCTGCAACCGGATCTGCATCGGATCGAGCCGGTGCAGCAAGCCCAGGCCGAACGCCGCGGTCTTGCCGCTGCCGGTCGGCGCCTGCCCGATCAGGTCGCGGCCCTCAAGCAACGCAGGCAGGCTTTGCGCCTGGACCGGGGTCATCTGCACGTGGCCGAGGGCGTCGAGTCCCTGGAACAGTGCGGGGTTGAGCGGCAGGTCGGTGAATTCATTCGTGCGATCGGTCATGCGGCATGATCGCAGCTTGTCAGCAGGATCGCTGCACCGGATGCACGGGAACGATGCGGACTAAAATGTGTCGTAAACCTGTGATTCGCTGACTTTCACGGCATCGCGCAACTTCCCGGAAATGATGCTGGAGGATTGCCAGCCCGCGCCCGATGATCTTCGGCACCCCGTACGCCGTCTGTAACGATAGTCACTGTTTCGTACCGAATTCACTTGAAGGGGACACCATGAAATTTGCAACACCTGTACTACTCGTCGCTGTCTGCATGGCCACGCTTGTCATGGGTGCCTGCAATCGCACCGCCGATGCACCCGTCGCAAAAACCTCCAAGGCCGAAACACCGGCCAAGCCCGCCGCACCACCGCAGATCACGGAGCCCACGCCGATGGCCTATGAAGAACCGATGGTGGGGGGCGCGCTGATGTCGGCAGGCAACGATCTGCTGGCCAATATCGCCAAGTCGCGCGACCACACCACGTTGCTCAAGGCCATCCAAGCATCAGGCTTGGATGAAATCCTGAAGGGAGCCGGACCTTTCACGATTTTCGCCCCGACCAACGCGGCGTTCAATCGATTGCCCGCCGGCACGCTGGACAATCTGCTCAAGCCCGAGAACCGCAGCGAGCTGATCAGCTTGCTGAACTATCACATCGTGCCGGAACGCCTCGATGACAGGGAGTTGCAATCAAGGCTGCTGGCGGCAACCAATAACAGCATCAGCCTGCAGACGGTCGAGGGCGTGCCTTTGAAGGCAACGGTGAGCGGAGGCAAGGCGATGGTGGTCGATGCGCAAGGAAACCTGGCCCAGATCAGTGTTGCCAATGTGCTTCACAGCAACGGCGTCATGCATGTGATCGATGGAGTGATGATGCCCAGGAAATCCAAGTGACAGTTCG
The DNA here is from genome assembly GCA_037720875.1 of Luteimonas sp. GTDB lineage: Bacteria > Pseudomonadota > Gammaproteobacteria > Xanthomonadales > Xanthomonadaceae > JALYOU01. The sequence goes on from JBBJNO010000021.1 coordinate 7,866, forward strand.
CGCGCGTTGAAGCGTTGTGCATACGACCCCGGCACAATCAAATGATTGTGCCGGGGGCGGTCAATTGGAACGCGAAAGGCGCGCCTCTGTTCGTGCTGATCAAACGGACCGCGCTCATCCCGCCAGACGCTGGATGAGCCACCACACCGCCAGGCCGGCGATCAGCAGCGACAACATCGGCATGACATATCGCGCGTACCAGCGTTGGTGTCTGACAGCGAACAACACCGGCATGACAATGGCCACCACCATCAGTTGACCCAGTTCGACGCCGATATTGAAGCTCAACAACGCCGTCAGACGCGCACGGTCAGGCAATCCCAGTTCCCCCAATGCACCGGCGAAGCCGAATCCGTGGATGAGGCCGAATGCAAAACCCACCATCCACAGGCGCCGGGTCACGACCGGATACAGATTGTTCAAGGCAGCCAGCAGCACGCTGGCAGCGATCGCCGCCTCGATCCAGCGCGATGCGGGCGTGACCCAGTCCAGTGCCGCCAGCGCCAGCGTGATCGAGTGCGCAACGGTGAACGCACTCACCACGCCGACCACATGCAGCAATCCGGGTCGTAGACGCGGGATCGGCTGCCATTGCCGACCCGCCCGGATCAAGGCGGCAGGAAGCAGCAGCGAGATCAGGAAGGCGAGATGGTCGTAGCCGATCAGGATGTGGTGGATACCTTCGCGCAGGTAGTCGAAAAAAGGTTGGCCTTGATCCATGGACAATTCCACCGTGCTCGCCCCGGCGCGCGCGATTCCAGTGGTGACTTTTTCTCCGCGGCGCATCGTCAACAGTGCGCGGTGTTGCGGATCCTGCTCGAAGAACAAGCCATAGCGGATGCTTAGTCCGTCATCGACAGCGCAATCGGCACTGAGCAGCACGGTCGCGTACATGCCATCGTCATAGCGCCGCACGGCTAGGCCTGCAGGCTGCAGAGGGCAGAGCGCTGAGGGCGTGGACATGGACAGATTGGCCAGCACCAGCGACTCCAGTTGCCCGCGCATCGCGGACAGTTCACCCCATGTGATCTCTTCGTCCCGATTGGCATCCAGCGGCAGCGATAACGCCAAGTCACGCAAGGCCAAGTCCAGTTCGATTTTGGCACCGCGGCCCTGTGCATCGACCGCGACATCCACATGCGAGACCGAAAGTGTATGGCTTTGTGCGGGCCAGGCAATCAGGGTCAACACAAGCAGCCACAGGAACCGAGCGCTCATTGCCGCGCCTCGTTCAAGGGCGCCAATGGAAGATGCTGAGAGGCGGCCCACGCATTCAACGGTTTCAATGCTTCGGGACGCTTGGCAGCGAGCGCGGCGCGACGCAGCAACGTCACGTCTTCATAGTCGCGCTGCGTTTCAAAATTACGCTGTGCAAGTTTCAGCGCACCGGCTGCGTCGTTCTTCAGCGTCAGCAAAAATTCCGCCTCGTCGCGCAATTCCGGATCCACGCCCACCGCATGCGCGGTGGCATAGCGCCGCCCCTGCGACAGGATCAAGGCTTGTGCTTGCGGCGCATTGATGGCGTGGGCAGCGAGCGCGAGTTGCAGTGTCAGCCCATCGGTTTGCGGTGCCTGTGCCAGCAACGCCATCACGTCGCGTGGGCGGTTGCTGTCGTGGAGATGACGTGCATAGGCGGACAACGTGCGCACGTCCTGTGGATCCAGTGCCAATGCCTGACGGAACCACTGGTCGGCATCGGAGGCCCCTGCGCGGGAGGCTGCTTCTGCGCGCATGACCAGCACGTAGCGGCGAACACCCGAGTTGGTCTTGTCTTGTGCCAGCCACCGGTCGGCCATGGCCATGGATTGCTGTAGATTGCCTGTGCGCAATGACAATGCCGCTAGGCAGACCAGTCCTTCGCTGCTGTCGACCCCCAACGCCAGTGCCGCGCAATCGGCGCGCGCGCGATCGATCCGCCCTTGCACCAGCTGGATCTGTGCGCGGGAAAAGCGCGCGCCCGCATCGCGCGGATTGATCTTGATGGCCTCGTCGAGCAGGCGCAGGGCGCCGGCGAAGTCGTGGCGATGCTGCGCGCTGAATGCGCGGGCCTTGATGATTTCGGTGTCACGGGTGTCTGCGGGAAAGCTGGCCAGCAAGGCCTCGGTTCGAGTGGCGAGCCTCGCATCTCCGGTCCGGGCTGCAGTGGTCAGCAGCTGATCGATCTGGTTTTTGGAAACCTTGGTGCCAGCAACTCGGGGGACGAGTGATGCGTAACCCTTGGGCAAGCGTTCCAGCACGGTATCCGCACTGGTCGGAATCACTGCAGGGGGCCGTTGTGCGGCCACCAGTGAGGGCAACAGGATCAGGATGATGCAAAGCAGCCAGCGGCTCATATTCCCTCGCATGCATAAAAAAACCTGACGGCGCCGGAGCGCCGCCAGGTCTGGGACTCTATAAAAACATGGCCTCCAGTATCAGAGGTCAGCGTCACCCGGAATCGCATGAGCCAGGTACGGGAACCGGTCGAAGTAATCGAACGCCGAACCGGCTGCGCCATCGGTGAACGGAAGGTTGCGCGACGGAGCTTCAGCATCGGTCAACAGGGCACCCATCGCAACGCGCAAGGTGATGTCGACGATGTCGTCGCCCGGACGGCGTCCGTTCGGGTAGCCTGCGGTATCACCCGCGAGCACGCCGAGGTTGTTCTGCGTAGCAGCGGACCGCGGCGCAATCGACGTGTTCAATCGCAACATTTCCGCAGGCGTCACAGTACCGGCCGGTTTGTTGAGTCCGGTCACGCCGGTCAGGAACACTTCCACCAGATCCGTACGCGGGAACTTGTTCGGGGCGAACACGCCCGGGAACAGGATCTCGATCAGTTCAGGAAGAACCGGGTTGGTCACGTATTGGGCGAACTGGGCATCGTCGGCAGGACGTGAGCGATTGAACTTGTCCTTGTCAGGCAACCCGATGATGACCTCGTTGACCAGCGGATTGCCCAGGCGGGACAGGCTGGTGCCGGTCGCGCCGCCGACCGTACCCGGGCCTTCGTGACCGTTGGACCAGATGCCGATGACCGGGTCGCCGCTGCGCGCCAGGCAGCTGATCGGGATTTCCATCGCGATGGTGGTGACGTTCTTGTCAAACAGGTCGTTGCGCTCGCCATTACGCGGGCCGACCGGATTGAGGTTGATCAGGTCGAAGGCCTCGCCCGCAGCGAAGAAGAACGGCTCTTTTTTCTGGCCCGCGAAAATCTTGCCCGATCCGCCGCAGCCGTCGTAACTCAGCAAGCCGATGTGCGCATCGGAATAGCGCGGATAGTCCGGGAACGTCTTGGTGCCGACGTTGTCGAACGGCTTCATGTAGAACTGGCTGCGACCGAAGGGATTGAGCGCCTGCGTGCGGGTGCCGGTATTGTTGTTGACCACGGTGACCGTGTAGAACTGCAGCACGTTCAAGCCGCGGATATCGGAGTCCCTGACCGGAGCGATGTAGGCCAGCGGGTTGAAGACCGGCACGCCGTTGACGGACACTGTCTGGTTCTTGAGCTGGTTGAAGAATCGGAACTCGTAGGTGATGTCGGGCATCGCATCGCCGTTGTTGTCGATGTGGACGTCATAGACCGCCTGTTGGTCCATCAGGAAGTACTGGGGACCACCGTACGGATCCTGAAATGGTTGGAAGTTGGCGAGGATGGTGACCGAATTGTCGCGGCCAGGTTCATAACTGCGGAACGCATAGACATCCGTGTTGTCTACCTTGGGAAACTTGGTGATTTCGGGGCCTTCGCGATGGCTTGAGCCAATTGCAGACCCAGCCAGCAGCACGCTGGCTACTGAAAGTGCGAGTACGGTGAGCTTCATTGGGGCGTTCCTTTACTGCGGATGACGAGCTGATGTGTGTGATTGGAAAACAGCAGCCCGTCGTGAACTGTTTTTTTCCGCTGGGGCTCTGGCTGGGTTGCAGGTGCAGATCCCCCTGTATGCACGTACGTGTGACATCTGTTTTTGGATGCAGCGCTCAGCCTCAGTGACGTGATTGATGTTTTTTGATTTTTTTCGTAGGAGCGATAGTCGTTAAACAAAGGTGATTGCACGGTGAAAAAATCTGCTGTGTTTTTGTGATGTCGACGTGAAATTTACGATCTACGATTCATGCGCGAAAACTTCCATCTCGATTCATTCACGGGTAGAAAATGTCTTGAAATTCGATAATGCATTCGTGCGCGACTTGCAGGGCGATGGAGAATCAGGCAGTCGCGCGAGACAAGTGAAGGGAGCGCTGTGGTCGCGTATCGATCCCACACCGGTGACGGCACCGCACCTGATCGCGTTTTCGCATGAAGTGGCTGCATTGGTGGGCTTTACGGCTGACGAAATGAACTCGCCGGAAATGACGGATGTGCTGGCAGGCAATGTGCTTCTGCCAGGTATGCAGCCTTACGCAGCCAACTACGGCGGCCATCAATTCGGTCACTGGGCCGGTCAATTGGGCGATGGACGCGCGATCACACTGGGCGAAACCGTCAACACAGCCGGGCAGCGTTGGGAGTTGCAACTGAAGGGGTCAGGTCCCACGCCCTATTCGCGCACAGCAGATGGACGCGCGGTACTGCGTTCCTCGATCCGCGAATTCCTGTGCAGTGAAGCGATGCACCATCTTGGCGTACCGACAACGCGCGCCCTGAGTCTGGTGGCGACCGGCGAAGACGTGGTCCGCGACATGTTCTACGACGGCCATGCGCGCCCCGAACCGGGAGCCATCGTATGCCGGGTGGCGCCGTCCTTCCTGCGTTTCGGCAATTTCGAGTTGCCGGCATCGCGTGGTGACATCGCGCTGCTGCGAACCTTGGTCGACTTCTGCATTGCCCGCGACTTTCCCGAGTTGGAACATCGGGGTGACAAGCAGGCCCTGTATGCCGAATGGTTCGCGCAGGTCTGCGAACGCACCGCGGTGATGGTCGCGCACTGGATGCGCGTGGGTTTCGTGCATGGCGTGATGAACACCGACAACATGTCGATCCTCGGCCTGACCATCGATTACGGTCCATACGGCTGGGTCGACGACTACGACCCGGACTGGACGCCCAACACCACCGATGCGCAGGGCCGTCGTTATCGCTTCGGCTGGCAACCCAAGATCGCGTACTGGAACCTGATGCGGCTTGCGCATGCGCTGGCGCCGTTGTTCGATGACGTCGAGATGTTGCAGGCCGGGTTGCAGCGCTTCGCCGATACGTACACGGCCGCGGAGCTGAGCAATACCGCGCGCAAGCTCGGGCTGGCCGAGTGCCGCGATGACGATGTTGAACGGATGCTCGCTTTGCACGGACTCCTGCATGCGGCCGAGGTGGACATGACGTTGTTCTTCCGCGCGTTGGCGGATGTAGATGCGATGACGCCGACACTCGAGCCACTACGCGCCGCGTTCTATGACGAGGCGAAACTGCAGCAGCATCGGGTGGCGTTCGAGGAATGGCTGCAGCGCTACACGATGCGTCTTTGCGACGATCCGCTGACCACCGTCCAACGCCGTGCCCGCATGCAAGCGGCGAATCCGCGTTACGTGCTGCGCAATTACCTCACGCAGCTGGCGATCGACCGTGCCGAGCAGGGCGACTACGACGGGATTCATGAATTGCTCGATGTCATGCGCCGCCCCTATGACGACCAGCCCGGCAACGAAACCTTCGCGCAGAGACGTCCCGACTGGGCACGGGATCGAGCGGGGTGCTCGGCGCTGTCCTGCAGTTCGTGAGTGCATCGACCTCTGCAAGAAGCAGGGTTTGCCCTTGGAAAGCATGCCCTTGGAAAGCATGGCGTTGGAAGGCATGACCTTGGTAAGCATGGCCCTGGAAGGCATGGTCCTGTAGCGGAGCTTGCTCCGCTGCAGTTCGCTTCGAATCAGGAGCAGCGGAGCAAGCTCTCCGAGAGCAGGTGTCATTGCGCGACGTTGATCGCCTCGACCCTGATCGCGTCGACCCGGTGTTCACGCGCGGGGAGGATGATCGGATCGAACCCGCGATACCTTCCGGAGAACGCCGCCATGTCAACGCGTCTTGCAACAGCGATCCGCTTGCTCCGTCCATGCGCTGTTGCGCATGCCGCGCTTCTCCTGGCGGTGTTGACGCTGTCGGGCTGTGTCACAGGCGACATGGGCGGCTACCCGCAGGGCGGGCAGTCCTATCCCGGTTCGTCCTATCCGGATCAGCAATATCCGGATCAGCAATACCCGGCCAATCAGTTGATCGGCACCGTGCGGGGCGTCGAGGTGAATGCCGGGCGCCTCATGCTCGATGCGCGGACATCCGATTACGGCGGCAGTTCGCGCGTCGATGTTTATTTTGACCAGCGCACGCAGCTGGCGTATCAGGGACAGGTATTTCCGGTCGGCGGTCTGGAAGCGGGCGACGAAGTCCGCGTCGATGCCACCCGCTCGGGCGGGCGATTGTGGGCGCGCTCGATCGAGCTGCTGCGCAACGTGCGCGACGGTCAGGGCGGTTACGGCAGCGGCGGCTACAACAATGGAGGCAACAACAATGGAGGCTACAACAGTGGCGGAAACAACAGTGGCGGCAACAACAATGGAGGCTACAACAGCGGCGGCGAGCTGCGCGGGGAGGTGGGCTACGTGGACACGCGTGCACGCACCATCGAGCTTGCGCGTGGCGCGGTGGGCGGCAACTACGGCGCGGCGCAGCGGATCCGTTATGACGAGCGTACGTTGGTCGAGTACCAAAGCCAGCACTATCGGCCGGAAAACCTGCAACGCGGCGACATCATCCGCATCCAGGCGCGCCAGTACGGCAATGAGCTGATCGCCGAACGGATCTGGGTGGAAGCCGACGTCAATCGCCGTTGACCATTTTGTTGCAGGAGCGCGCTCGTGTAATAAATTTCCGAGCACAAAAAAGCCGGCTTATTTGCCGGCTTTCTTGTCCTTCTTCGCTGCCCGTTTTTCTTTCAGGTTTTTCTCGGGCTTCTTCTTTTCGGTCTTCTTCTGATCCATGCCTTTGCTCATGACGCGCTCCGGTGTTGCGGGTGAGTCGGAATCATGCCCCATCCGGCCGCCGCACACAAAACAGCGGCCGGAAGGCGAAACCCTCCGGCCGCATGCACCCCATGCTCAGAGCTGCATGGAATCAGGGCTGCGTATTGACGATCGCCCGGGTGAGCGTGCTGGCCAGGGTGTAGTTGGCCACCACGGTCGCATAGCCCTTGACCCGGTAGGTGTACGTGCCCGGCTGGGTCACCGCGAATTCCAGCACTTCCGGATTGGCCAGGCTGGCGCCTGAAGCGACCTCGTTGCCGGCCGGATCCACCAGGCTGAAGTCGATGTCGACGCCGCCGTCCCAACCCAGATTGGCCTTGATGGTGGTGACGTCGGCGCCAACATTGATCGTGTACTCGTCGATTTCGAGGATGCGCCGCGTTGACCACCGGACCGAGGGCGCCGATGGCGGTACCAATCGCCCGGGTCGAGCAGATGTTGGAGCCGGGCGCGACCACGTCGACATGCTTGTACAGGTCACCGGCGACGCCGCGGCTGGAGAAGTTCGACAGGTCGCCGGTCTTGGTGCCGGAACCGACGTTGATGACCCACGGCACGATGGCGTACGGGTTCAATGTGTCCTCGTCGGGACCGTCGTTACCGGCTGCGAAGGCCACCACCATCCCGCGCTTGTAGGCTTCGTAGCTGGCCTTGTTGATTGGGTTGTTCGGGTCGTAGACGCTGTTTGAACTGCCCCAGGAATTGGTGATGACGTCGATGGAATAGCGCTGCTGGTTGGCCAGCGCGTAATCGAAGGCCTGTAGCGCGAACAGGATGTTGATGCCTTCGCCAACGCCCAGTCCGATCAGGCTGGCCTGCGGCGCGATGCCGGCGTAATAGTTCAGGCGTCGCGAATCGACCGCCGATGCCGCACCGGTGCCCGCCACGGTGCCGGCAACGTGGGTGCCGTGTCCGCTGGAGGTGTCGGTGTTGGGCACGTTCTCGACATTGGCGCCCACACCCACAAGCCCGAGGTCGGCCACGATCTTGACGTTCTGCACGGTCTTGCTGCCGAACTGCACGTCGGGATGGTTGCCGTCGATGCCGGAGTCGATCACAGCAACGGTGAATCCATTGCCCTTCAGCGCGATCTGGTCATGCACGCGGTGACCGCCGGTGATTTCGCCGGCTTCGTAATTGATGTATTTCAAGGGCGCATTGAAGTAGATGCTTTCCACGCCGTCCCAGCTGGCGACGGTGTTGATCTGCGCGCTGGTGAGGATGGCGCCGGCCATCGGCAGTTCTTTCATTGGATGCACGCTGGCGGTCAGCGCGGCGAGTCGCGACATCTGGCTGCGGTCGCTGAAGGTGACAACCACCTCGTGTGTGCCGGCCGTGGCCATGCGCTGTTGCAGGTCGGGCGAGACCTGGCCCGCGGCTTGCGCGGAGAACGACAACGCTAGCCCGGCGGAGACCGCCAAGGCGAGGGTGGTGCGGACGGTCGCGCGGTTGCGGGACGAGGTGTTCATGGCGGAGGCCTGCGGGAAAAGGAGGGACAGGCTGACTATCGGCCTTGCCATCACCCGAGGCATCGGGAGAATCCCCCGGGGGACAACGGGGAAAACAACCAGTGCGCTGGCGTATTCAACACCGGCTCAGTTTCGTCTGCTTTTGTAGAGCCGAGCTTGCTCGGCTGCTCTCCTTCAACGGAAGAAGCGGAGCACGCACTCGACACCACCGGAACAT
>JBBJNO010000235.1:0-4182 GCA_037720875.1 Luteimonas sp.
GTCTGCAGGTCGAATGCGCGAACACCACCCTCGACCGCTGCCGCATAGACGCGACCATCGGCGATCGCCGGTTTTTGCTGCAGGCCCAGACGCTCCTCGCCCTTGCCTGCGGACACTGACCACAGTTTGGACACGGTGGCGGTCGGCGTGAACTCAACCAGCTTGGCCGGTTCGAGCGCCTTGTCCTTGCCACGGCCCCCGAACCAACCCTTGACGGTGGTGCAGCCGGCCAGAAGGAACATGCACAACACCACGGCGGTGGCGCGTTTGAGCATGGATGCACGTGGCATGTAAGCAGGGGTCATGGGATTGAACTTCCTCGAGTCGGACGTCGATCTGCGTGATCGATGGACAGTGTCGCAGTGTCTCAGGTCTTGTCGCCCGGCCTGGCGGCAACGCCGCCGACATCGGTCAGCTTGAGTTCAAGCAGACGACGCTGCGGCGAGCCCACGTCGACCTTGGACAAGACCTTGTTATAGGTATCGCGCGCGGCATCGCGCTGGCCGAGGGCGCTGAGTGCATCGCCCCGCACTTCCAGCATGCCGGCGCTGTCGGCATTGCCGAGCAGCTTGAGGGCTTCGGCGGGTTTGTTGGCGTCGATCAGCAACCGTGCCAGGCGCTGGTTGACGACTTCGGCAAGACCGGCGTCGGTATTCTTGATGTTGCGCAAGGTGGCGATCGCAGCGTCGCGCTGGTTCGCATCGACCTGCGCCTTGGCCAGCTGCAGGCTTGCCAGCGCGGCGTAGGAACCCTTGTCGCCCAACGCGGCGATCTGGCTCGATGCCTTGGCGGCGTCGGCCGGATTGGCGGCGATCGCCTTGATGGCCTTGTCGTAACGCTCCGATGCGTTGACCCGGTCCGCCATCTGCTGTTTCTGCCACCACTGCCAGCCGCCGATCAAGCCCAGCCCCAGCACAACGCCGCCAATCAGGCCTGCGGCGTTCTTTTGTACCCAACTGCGGACACGTTCACTTTGTTCATGCTCGTTGAGCAGGTCATCCATCGCCATGCGGTTTCTCGCCGCGCATCGGCGCGGACTTCATAGAGTTCGGGGTAGTGGCCCGCGGCCGCGCTGATGCGGATGGATCAATCGGCGAACGGTGCGAGCGATCCGTCAGAGGATACCGCAAAGCGCACGACGTTCGCTCGCTGGAAGGGCGCGAGATCCACCGGCTGGCCGGCGCGCGACACCACAACGGCGGACGCATTGCCGAGCAGGATCTTCGCGACCTGGCCGGTGGCGTAGCTGCGCTGCGTGCCGGCCGCGATCAGGCCTTTCTCGAGCATGGCGCCATCGGCACTGATCACCTCGACCCAGCTGTCACCATTGAAGTGGATCGACAAGGCCGGTGCGGCGGCCGGGCGCGAGGGCATGGGTGCCATCGATGCCGCGACGGTGGAGCGCTCGGTTGGTGCGGCGGACGGCGGCCTGGCAGCGCCAGACGACGGGATGTCAAGCGGGGTCGTGTCCTGCGGCGCAGGCAGGGTGATCGGGCCACGTGTAGCCATCATCCAGATCGGCACCACGATCACGGCGGTCATCACGACGTAGACCAGACGGCGCCCGGTCTGCTCGAGCATGCGCTGCAGCGGCGGCGTGTGCACGCGGCTGACCAGCATGGTGGCGGTGACGCGACCGACGCCGGTGGACTCGATCATCGGAGCGATATCGACGCCCAGCAGGCGCGCATAGCTGCGCAATTGCCCGCGTACGAAGACCGGTGCACCGAGGCAATCCCATTGTTCGGCTTCCAGGGAATGCAGGACGCGTACCGGCATCTTCAACCGCGTGCCGACTTGTTCCAGGCTCAGCCCGGCGGCTTCCCGCGCCGCGCGCAGGCGTGCGCCGCATCCATCCGCCCGCAACATGGCCTGGGATTCGATGCTGGTCATCTGGTTTCACTCCCCGGGGGATAGGCAGCGCTGGCCTCCGGAAACTGGGCCCGGAGCTTGCGAACATAGCGATCGGCCGCAGCCATGTCGCCGAGTTTTACTTCGATCTGTGACGCAAGTTGCAACGCGGCGGCGTCGGGTTGTGATGCCGCCAGGCGCCGCTCTGAAAAAGCGCGCGCCTCGAAGTAGCGGCCGGCGCGGAATGCGCTTTCGGCCATGGTCACCAATGCAACCGGATTTTGCGGGTCCAGTTGCAGTGCGGCGCGCGAATCGCGTTCCGCGCGTACGGCCTGCCCTGCTTTCAACGCGCATGAACCCGCATTGGACAGTGCTGACGCGGGTGTCGCGTAGCGAGGATCCTGCAGCGCGCGGTCGAACCAGCCAAGCGACTCCGCCGCCCTGCCGCTGCCGCAGAGCCACGCGCCATGATTGCTCAGCGCCATGCCACTGGCTGGCGCCAGTTCCGCCGCGCGCCGGTAGTGCTCGCCTGCCTTGGCCGTCCTGCCGCGCCGTCCTTCAATCACCGCCAGCATGGTGTGGGCATCGGAGGATTTGGAGTCGGCCTTGAGCGCCTTGCGGGCCTCCTGCTCGGCATTGGCGTCGTCGCCGGCCTGGAGATATTTCTGCGATGCGCTGACGTGGTTGCGCGCAATCGCCAACTGGCTGCTGCGGCGATCCTTGCGATCCGGGCGGATTTCAACCGGGGTTGCGATCCTGTCGGCGGAACCCTTGCGGCTCAGGTCCGGCTTGATGAAGGTCAGGCGGCTGCAAGCCGTTGCCGGCAGCACGCAAACCGCCAGCAGCAGAAAGGCTTTATGCAGCTGCATCACCTGCACCCGCTGACGTAATTGACTGCGCCGTGATTGCCTGCGACGTGATGCCCTGCGCCTCGAGTTTCCTGCGGAAGTCGGCCTGGCGGCGGGTGCGATCCACGACTTGGCCCTTGAGCTGGCCGCAAGCCGCATCGATGTCGTCCCCGCGCGTGCGTCGCACCATCGTCAGCACATGTGAATCCAGCAGCGATTTCTGGAACGACCGAATATCTGCTTCGGCGCTGCGTTGGTAACGCGTGCCGGGGAATGGGTTGAACGGGATCAGGTTGACCTTGCCCGCGTCCTTCATCTGCACGGCGTTGTCGAACTGGCGCATCAATTTGGCCAGTTGTCGCGCGTGTTCGGGCTGGTCGTTGACGCCTTTCATCAAGGTGTACTCAAACGTGATCGACGCGCGCGGCTTGCGCTGCACGTAACGCTGGCACGCCGCCATCAGCTCGGCGATCGGGTATTTCTTGTTGAGCGGCACCAGCTCGCTGCGCAACTCATCGTTGGGTGCATGCAGCGACACCGCCAGCGACACATCACTTTCCGCGGCAAGCCGATCGATCATCGGCACCATGCCGGCCGTGGACAAGGTCACGCGCTTGTTGGCGAGTCCGAACCCGAGGTCATCGCGCATCACACTCATCGCGCGCACCACGTTGTCGAAATTCAACAGCGGCTCGCCCATGCCCATCATCACCACGTTGGTGAGCTTGCGCTGGCGATGCGGCACGTTGCCGAGGTGACGCGCGGCGATCCAGACCTGGCCGACGATCTCGGCCGTGCTGAGGTTGCGGTTGAAGCCTTGCGTGCCGGTCGAACAAAAGGTGCAAGCCAGCCCGCAGCCCACCTGCGACGACACACACAGCGTGCCGCGGCCCTTGTCCGGGATAAACACCGCCTCGATGGCGTTGCCGCCATCCATGCCCAGCAACCACTTGTGGGTGCCGTCCTCCGAAGGCTTGTCGAAGAGGATGTTCGGCACGATGACCTCGGCATGCGCCTGCAATTTCGCGCGCAGGGGCTTGCCCAGATCGGTCATGTCGTCGAAGTCGGTGACGTGGCGATGATGGATCCACTTCATCACCTGATGGGCGCGGTAACGCTGTTCGCCGAGGGTGTCGGCGAAGAAGCGCTCCAGGCCCTCGCGATCGAGGTCGAGCAGATTTTGCTTGGTGCTTGCCTCGGTCATCGGTCGATCAACGCGAATAGACGTCCGTGCTGGGGAAGAAATAGGCGATCTCGACAGCCGCTGTTTCCGCCGCGTCGGAACCATGCACGGCATTGGCATCGATGCTGTCGGCGAAGTCGGCGCGGATCGTGCCTGCCGCCGCTTCCTTCGGGTTGGTTGCGCCCATGAGGTCGCGATGTCTGGCGACGGCGTTGTCGCCTTCCAGCACCTGCACGATGACCGGACCGGAACTCATGAATTCGACCAGCGAGTTGAAGAACGGACGCTCGCGATGCACGG
>JBBJNO010000022.1:0-11589 GCA_037720875.1 Luteimonas sp.
GACGGCACGATGCTGATGTCGGTGGCTTCGGCGGCGCCAGGCGCAAGACGCAGCCCATTGACCAGCGTAAGCGTGCGCTGAGCGCCCAAGCCACGGAGGTTGACGGTCGGGTAACCCAACGACCCGTTATTTTCAAAAGAGTCGAACGTAGGCGACAGCTGCGGATACTGGTTGACCAGATCCTCGGTGCGGGTGGCTCCGACGAACTGGAACTCTTCCTGCTCGATCTCCATGACGGGAGCAGAAGAGGTGACCGTCTGGCTCTGGATGCGGGTACCCGTCACCACGATGGTATCGAGGTCGGTAGCCTGCCGCTCGGCCGCGGTGGGCGTGGTGGCGGGTGTGGTGGGTGTGGTGGTCTGGGCAAATGCAGCGCCCGTGCCTGCGAGGGCGGTTGCGCCCACAGCGAGCGCGAAGACGATCGCATCGCGGAGCTGGGTGGTCTTCAAGGTCATCTCTCTATTCTCCAGAGTGCAAGTCGGTTGCTATGTTTGCCATGGGAGCCTTTCCGGTGGAGTCAAGGGGACGCCAAAGCCGGCTAGGCCGGATCGGAGCGTAGCGCGCTTTTGCCAATAATTAAAGAGTTGTTAACGACTATCGCGTGGCTAGGCGACGGTTCAGATACATAAAGAATGCCTCACACCCTTGTTAAAGAATCGTTCGCTGGTCTATAGTCGTGAGGTCGAGCCGCCTTTTGGCTGTGACGTACCTTTATTTCATTAGCTCAACTGTCCATGGGGGTTACATCAATGGCTTCTAAGTCACTTGCCAAAGGCCTGAAGCGCAGCGCGCTCACAGTCGCACTCGGCTTCTGCTTCATCGGCGGCGTCCAGGCGCAGACCAATACCGCGGGTGCCGTTGCGGGCCAAGCTGCCGCTGGCGACACCATCACTGTCGTGAGTCCGGCGACCGGTTTCTCGCGCACCATCACTGTCACTGGGGACGGTAGCTACCGTTTCTCGCAGTTGCCGATCGGCCAGTACACCGTTACCCGCAACGGAAGCAGCCCGCGCACCGTTAACGTCAACGTCGGCACCGCTGCCAATGTCGACTTCGTCAGCACTGCATCGGATGGATCGGCCACGACCCTCGACACCGTGACCGTTGTCGGCACTGGCGCAATCAACCCGATCGACGTGTCGTCGGTTGAGTCCACCACGATCCTCACGGCAGAGCAGATTGCCAAGATCCCCGTCGGCCGCGATACCACCAGCGTCGCACTGTTGGCGCCGGGCACCGTGCGTGGTGACGCCGCGTTCGGCAATCTCGCCTCGTTCGGCGGCGCTTCGGTGGCCGAGAATCAGTATTTCGTCAACGGTTTCAATATCACCAACTCATTCCGCAGCCTGAATTTCTCACAGGTGCCCTTCGAAGCAATCGCCGAGCAGCAGATCAAAACCGGCGGCTATGGCGCCGAGTTCGGCCGCTCGCTGGGTGGTGTGGTCAACCAGATCACCAAGCGCGGCACGAATGAGTTCCACGCGGGCGGCAACATTTTCTGGTCGCCCGAAGACCTGCGCGAAGATTCCAAGGATGTCTTCCTCACCAATGGCACCTTGCGTTCGGACAACAGCAAGGATTCAGCCGGGAATGCGGTTGCCTCCGTCTGGGCCAGCGGTGCACTGATCAAGGATCGGTTGTTTGCCTATGGGTTGCTCTCCTACCGCCGCGGCGAGTCCGAGAATTTTGGCACGATCGTTTCGTCCACCAATACCAGCGGCGAGACGAGGACGCCGGCTTATCTGCTCAAGCTCGACTACAGCATCACCGACAATCACCTGCTCGAGTTCACCGCGTTCTCGGACCAGCAGGACACCGAGACCGAGGTCTATCGCAATGTTCCCGGCAGCCTGGATCGCGGCGCCCTGATCGGCACGAGCTTCGGTGAGCAGGGCGGCGACAACTATGTGCTGAAGTACACCGGGTTCCTGACCGACACATTCACCTTGTCCGCACTGGCAGGTCATGGCACCTTCTCGCGTGCGCAACGCTTGCGCACTGCGGGTGGCATCGACGTACGATTCGATGGTGACATCAACAAGCCGGCAACCGGTTGCCCCGTGATCACTGACGCGCGTCCCGCTTATCGACGCGCGATCACTGGCGTCTACAGTAGCCAGTGCAACATCACCGGCGGTACGATCGATCGTACCGACTCCGAGGATACCCGTGACCAGTTCCGCCTCGATGCCGAATGGCAGCTGGGCGACCACCTGTTGCGCTTTGGCTACGACGTGGACGATTACGAGTCCGTGGCAGGTGTGGCGACTGAGGGTGGCCGCACGTTTCGTTACACAACGGTTGATCCAACCCCTGTACGCAACCCCGTCACGGGACTTGGTGGCCCGGGCTCAGGCGACGAGTTCGATCGCGTACGCGAGCAGTTGTTCGCCAACGGCGCCACCCTTGAAGTCAAGCAGCGCGCGTTTTACATCCAGGACAGCTGGAACATCACGGACAACTTCATCGCCTACCTCGGCGCGCGCTGGGACAGCTTCGAGAACCTCAACGGCAACGGGGAAACCTACGTCAAGATCGACGACCAGTTCGGGCCGCGCCTGGGCTTCTCCTGGGATGTCAATGGCGATTCGACCTTCAAGGTATTCGGTAATGCCGGACGTTACGCACTCCCGCTGACGCCTTCAGTGGCCGTCCGTGGCGCCAGTGCGTCGATCTTCCGCCGCCAGAACTTTAACTTCACCTCTGTTGGGGGCAGGGTTGATCCGTTGACCGGTGCGCCGATCGGTGCGACCCCGCGCGGCGCGCCGTTCTTCCTCAATGGCGAAGACGGTTTCGCAAAGAACTCCCAGACAATTGCCTCTAAGAACCTCGACCCGCAGTATCAGGACGAGTACATCCTGGGCATGCAGATGGCGTTAAACGACCACCTCTCGCTGGGTGTCCGCGGCATCTTCCGCGATCTGAAGACCGCGATTGACGACAACTGTGACTACACCGCGATCCTGGACGCCAACGGCTTCGTTGACTCCCAAGATGCCCAAGGCAACCACGCGGCGTTGCCAAGCTCCGGTTTCCCGTATTGCCGCTTGTTCAATCCGGGTGCGGATGCGGTCTTCGTGACGGACTTGCTAGGCAATGGCAAGTTGACGACGAACACCATCCGCGGAGCCCGCCTCAGCCCGGACGCCAAGCGCACCTACTCCGCCATGGAGTTCTTCGTCGACGGCAATTGGGATAAATTCTTCCTGCAGGGTTCCTATACCTACGCCAAGAGCAAGGGCAACACCGAGGGCGGCGTGAAGTCCGATATCGGCCAGTCCGATACCAGCGTCACCCAGGACTTCGACTACATCGAGTTGACCGTGGACAGCTTCGGTTACCTTCCGAATGACCGCCGTCACAGCCTCAAGTTGTTCGGCAACTACGACATCACCGAGGAATGGGCAGTGGGTGCCAACCTGTTGGTGCAGTCCGGTCGTCCGACCAACTGCCTCGGCGTGCTCGACCGTGATCCGTTGCGTGTCCCAGGAGAGTTGCCGCGTCCGGATACGCGGGTTTTTGATGCTAAAGGTAACGTGATCAGCGGCGACCGGGGTTACAACGCGCACCCGTACGGTTCGTCATTCTTCCAGTGCAACGCCATACGGACGCCTCGTGGTACGCAGGGCCGTCTGCCTTGGACCCAGAACCTCGACCTCAACGTGGCCTACCGTCCAGCCTTCGTCGAAGGCCTGCAGTTCAAGATGGATATCTTCAACGTGTTCAACTCGCGTAAGGTGACCTCGCAGAACGAACAAGCTGAAGTACCGGAAACCGGCCTGCTGTCGGAAACCTACGCCCAGCCGTTCTCGTTCCAGGCTCCGCGTGCGGTCCGCTTCCTGGTGCAGTACGACTTCTGATCCATCGTTCCAAGCCTCAATCAACGGCCGCCTTCGGGCGGCCGTTTTTTTTTAGCGGCCAGATCAAGGTGGGACTTGCGGCATTTGGATCGCATTGCCATCGGGTTCCAGCCGGTGAGGCGCTGCTATCCTTCGCATGCGCGCAGTATCAGAAGAATTATGCAGACCGATTTTGAAACCCTGTGGCGGCGCGCGCGAAGCCTTGAAAATGAGGGCAATCCAGCGGCTGCGAAGGCGATCTACGAGTCGCTCCTGCAGGCCGATCCTGAACGCCTGTACGTGCGGCTGCGCTTGTCCGCGATCGAACAGGTGGAAGGAAACTACCGCGCCGCGCGCGAGCACGCCTTGAGGTCAGGCGAAACGGTCAGGCATGCTCGGTGGAAAGATCTCGCGGTGGTGACGACGCGTCTTCTGACCTTTGACGAACACTCAACGGTGCGCGGCCTGATCCTCGGCACGGACTGGAACGACCCGGAAATCCTGAAAAGTTCAGCGGTTCTGGCCCAGCATCTATGGTTGATTGACGAGACTGCACAAGCGCTGCGAATGATAGAAAACGCAAGCCTCCGCGCACCGTCGAGCCCAATCCTCAGTTATTCCAGGGCGCAGGTCTTGCGGTACCTCGGTCGTATGGAAGAAGCAACCGTTGAATACGAGCGATGCCTGCAGCTGGAGCCTAATGAAGTCCTTGCGCACTGGTCGCTTGCACATCATGAGAAATCGAACCCGCCGCGGCTGCGGATCGGCAGGATCAAGAGAACACAGGCCGCACTGCCGGCCGACGCGGTCGAACAGCCCTATCTGCATTACGCATTGTTCAAGGAGTTCGATAACGCTGGTGACGTCGACCAGGCGTGGGCCAGCCTTCAATCCGGCGCAAGGACCAAACGCCGGTCGATCCGATATGACGCGGCGCTGGAGGAACAGGGGTTCGAGGCCATGCGGCAGTTGACTAACCGCGGGTTCGTCGGCAGTGGCGGTGGGGACGCGTCATCTGAAAGGGTGCCGATCTTTATCCTGGGAATGCCTCGGAGTGGCACGACGCTGCTGGAGCGGGTTTTTGGCAATCACAGCCAGGTCGTCGCTGCGGGTGAACTGAACGACTTCAATAGCGCCTTGTGCTGGGAATCCAACCGGTTCCTGGAGAGCTTCATCACGCCGCGCGCGGTCGCTAGCCTCCGGGACATTGACTATGCACATGTCGGTGCCAACTACCTGGAGCGCACGCGAGAGAAAGCCCGCGGCAGCCGTTACCTCGTCGACAAGAATCCCGTAAATTTCATCTATGCCGGTCTTATCGGCAAGGCGTTGCCGCAGGCCAGGATCGTATGCCTGCGTAGGGGAGCGATGGATTCGTGCATGTCGAACCTGAAGGAGCTGTTTGCAAGCGACGTGTACGGATACAGCTACGATCTCACCGAGCTTGCCGACTACTACATTCGATTTGAGCGCATGTGCGATCACTGGCGGCAGGTCCTGCCTGATCAGTTCCATACGGTGGATTACGAAAGCCTTGTGACGAGCCCGCTGGGGTCGACCGAACAAGTGATGAAGTTCTGCGGTGTCCCCTTCGAACCTGATTGCGTTGACATCACCCGGAACGAAGCCCCGGTGTCGACCGCGAGCAGCTCGCAGGTCAGGCAACCGATCAACACCAAGGGCATTGGCGCGTGGCGCAAGTACGCCAAGTACCTGGAGCCGCTGGAATCTCGGATCAGGGAAGCGCTTCCATCCCTGCGGTAGCATTTCGCGTCCGGATGCAATGGAGAGATCGTGTTGTCACAGCAACAGCAGCGCACCCAGTCTTTGTGGCGGCAGGCGGAACTACATGCCAGCCGGATGGAGTGGGCGCAGGCGATCGCCTGTTTCAAGGCGTTGCTGGCACAGTCGCCCGACGATCCGAAGGTCTTGATTCAACTGTCCTATGTTGAATCACTCGCCGGACATTACCGGGCTGCGCGGAATTACGCGCTGCGTGCCAATGAAGTCAAACCCGTCGATCCGGAAATACTCAAGGAATTGATCGCCCGCCTGCGCACGTTCAACGCAGCCCAGGCATTGCATGCTTGCGTTGACCGGCTGCAGCTCGATCGAACACCGATCCCTCTGCTGCTCGCGTTCGCTGCGCAATTCAGCAACCTCAACGAACAGAACCGTGCTTTGGCGCTGCTGGATGAGGCGCGGCGTGGCGATCCGGACTATCCAGTGACCTTGATCGCGCGCAGCCAGGTGTTGATGTACCTCGGGCGCTTCGCCGAGGCGGAGGCGGACGTTCTGCGCGCAATGCGCCGCGCCCCTGAAATCGCGCAAGCCTCATGGCTGCTGTCACGCCTGCGAAAGCAGACTGCCGAATCCAATCATGTCGGGCAGATCCGATCGCAATTGCAGCGGCCCGGTCGAAAACCGGGAGAGATCGCACTGCTGGCCGACGCTCTGCACAAGGAACTGGATGATCTTGGCGACCATGCGGCTGCCTGGGGCGCGCTCGAACAGGCGTGCCGTGCGAAGCGTTCGACGCTCAATTACGATGCCGGCGCTTCGCGCGCACTGATAACGGCGTTGATCGAACTGCCGATGCCCCCGGCTTCAGCACCAGCTGTCGAGGGGGGCAATTCCCGCATGCCGGTCTTCATTGTCGGCATGCACCGCTCCGGGACAACGCTGCTGGAACAATTGCTGGATGGTCACTCCGACGTCCATGGCATCGGTGAGCTCTACGACTTCACCAGCCAGATGCGTTTTGCGACAGACCATCATTGCCGCGGCGTGATCGATGCGAAGATTGTTGAATGTTCGACGGCAATCGGCTTCGATGAAGTTGGGGGTGGATATCTTGCCGGAATTGAGTGGCGGCTGGGGAAAGAGCGTTATTTCACCGACAAGCTGCCGTCAAATTTCCTCAACATCGGTTTTATCTGCCAGGCCCTGCCGCAGGCGAAGATTCTGCACATGGTGCGCGACCCGATCGAAACGTGTTTCTCCAATCTGCGCGAGCTGTTTTCCGATGCGAATCCTTATTCGTATGACCAGATCGAGTTGTCTGATTACTTCCTGCAATACCAGCGGTTGATGCGGCATTGGCATGCGGCTTATCCGGGGCGGATCCTGGATGTGGACTATGCGGAGCTGACGCGTGATCCGGAGCGTGTCCTGCGCGAAGTCTGCCGGTTCTGCGGGCTGGAGTTTGAGTCGGGAATGCTTGATCTGTCTACGCGCACGCGCGGCGTGGCCACGGCGAGTGCGGTGCAGGTGCGGGAGAAGGTGGTCGCGCGGGACAAGCCGAAGTGGGAGCCATATGCCGACTATCTGCAGCCGATGATCCAGCGCCTGCAATCCGGAACAGGTTCTGCTCAGGGATAAAAGCGCAAACGGCCGGCGTGTTCCGTTGAGTCCTCAAGCCCAAGGCGGACTGGAGCTACAGGTCCTGCTCGTAGCGCACGTAAGGAATGGTGCTGTCTTCCTCATCGGCCGGTTTGGTGCCGGGGGAAAACGGGTTCTTGCCGCGGGTCACGACGTTCTCCGCGCCCACGCTCAATTGACCGCTCCAAGGTGTGCGCCAAGTCAGGCCCAAGCCGAGGCCTTGCCATTTTTCGGAGCGACCGGGGACGGCAAGCACGCGGCCCACGATGTTTGCGCTGAACGCGCCGACGCCGCCGCCAACGCTGACACTCTTGGTGTTCCAGTGGTCGGCGAATCCCGGGACGCTTGCCGCAGGCACGAGCCGCGCCTTGGCGGTGGTGCCGGCAATCGAAACCATGCCGTTACGCCCGATATTTTTTTGCCCGACGAAGGTCAGGTCATTTTGTTCGACCTTGGCATTGGCCTTGCCGGTCGGCGTGAGCCATGCGGGCAGCAGGTCTCTTCCCTTGCCCAGGGTAAG
Source organism: Luteimonas sp. (assembly GCA_037720875.1). Classification (GTDB taxonomy): domain Bacteria; phylum Pseudomonadota; class Gammaproteobacteria; order Xanthomonadales; family Xanthomonadaceae; genus JALYOU01. The sequence continues at coordinate 7,741 of JBBJNO010000022.1, forward strand.
CACTGCTTTTCCGCCCGGGCGGCTGAAGCTGGTGCTGAAATTGGCGCGCTTGCTGCCATTGTCGTCAAGCCCATTGCCGAGCGCGCCGAGCATGCAGTTGCCATCAAGATTGTCGATGGCGCTGGAGATGCCGGTCTTGCGGTCGCAGAGCAAGGCGAGCGAGTCGCCGTTTTCCAGGCCGAAGGCGGCGTCGAGGGTATTACGCCCGAATTTCCAACGCGCGCCGCTGCTGGCCTGGCCGGTGGGTTCAAGATAGAGCACGGCTTCGACTTTGCCGCTGGCGTTGTTCCAGATCGGGAGCGCGACCTCATCACCGGTCTTGGCAGGCTTGCTCTGGGCATGCGCGTGTCCTGCAGCTCCGGTCAGCAGCAGCAACGCGCACAGCAATGGCGAGAGGTGTAATCGCATGGCCCGAAATCGACCCCGATACAGGGTCTGAAGTTCCCCAATCCAGCGGATGAAGACAGTAACCGATTTATGTTTATTTAACAATCCAGGAAGGCCAGCACATTGTCCATTACTGCAGGCTGTCTGGAGCTTGCAAGCTTGAGGGCTCGCCGGTGAACAAGGCGTCGATGTCTGCGACGGTGAAGCGATAGTCCTGGCCACAGAACTCACAACGAATCTCGGCCTGCCGATCGCTCGCGGCCGCCAGCGCCTCGGTTTGTCCGAGCGACTTCAGGACGTCCTGGACCCTTTCACGCGAGCAGGAGCAGCCGAAGCGCAGGGGTCTTTCACCCAGGACTTCTGCCCCGTCCTCATGGAACAGCCGCGCCAGCAGTGCCTCGGTGGGCCACGCCAGCAGTTCCGAGGGCGACAAGGTGTCAAACAAGGCGGTGGCGCGGGTCCAGCCGTCGTCATCGCCGCTGTCGCCGGGCAGCTTCTGCAGCATCAAACCGGCGGCGGCATCGCCGTCGACCGCCAGCAGCAGGCGGGTGGGCAACTGCTCCGACTGCCGGAAATAGTCCTCGAAGGCGCCCGCGAGCGACTCGGCTTCAAGCGGCACGATGCCTTGGTAGCGCCCGGGTTCGCGTCGGCCCCTGCCTGGCGCCGCGATCGGATTTTCGATGGTGATGACCATGATCGCATCCGGCCCCAGCTGGCGCAGGTCGCGAGACACCTGGGCCCCTTGCTCGACCTGCGCGATGCCACGCAACGTACCGGCGGCGGTGCATTCCACGAACAGGCTGCGCAACGGGCCATCGCCGCGCAGCTGCACGGAGAGCCGGCCATCGATCTTGGCATGGCCGGTGAACAGCGCGGCCGCGACCGCGGCCTCGCCGAGCAATTCGGCGACCGCCTCGGAATAATCCGTCCGGTGGCGAATCTGCCGCCAAGTCTCGTCGAGGTGGACACAGACGCCGCGGACGCCAGCGTTGTCCAGCAGGAAGCGCGTCAGGGTGTCAGGTTGATGGTTGGAAAGGGCCATCGAACTGTTTCCGTTGGAGTTGGTGGATTTGATTGGGGAGTTCTTTTCCTCGGCATTCCCGCGAAGGCGGGGACCCATGCCGATACCAGATCGCCAGGAATGCTCTGCTGCAGCATCACGGGCATGGTTGACCAGCTTCGCTGCTGAAAAGCGCTTCCGCCTTCGCGGGAATGACGAGACAGGCGAGCCGGATACCAATGGCAGGCATCGAACATAATGCTGGCCATCGCAACACGGTGTGGAGGTTCGGACAGATGGGGATGCCCGCCAACCGGCACAAGCCGCGCCGCCGATGGCTGCGCTGGTTGCTGGCGCTGCCGTTTTTGTTTGTGCTGGCCTCCATCCTGCAGGTGGCGGTGCTGCGCTTCGTCGATCCGCCATTCTCGACCTTCATGGCGATCCGCCAGTTCCAGGCTTGGGGCAGCGGGGATTGGACGTATCGGTCGGCGCATGCCTGGCGCGATCTCGACGAGATATCGGTGAGCCTGCCGGTCGCGCTGGTGGCCGCGGAAGACCAGAATTTCGCCATCCACCACGGCTTCGACCTCAAGGCGATCGAGAAGGCGCGCAAGAACAACGCGCGCGGCCGCAAGGTGCGCGGCGCCAGCACGATCAGCCAGCAACTGGCCAAGAACCTGTTCCTGTGGAGCGGGCGCAGCTGGGTGCGCAAGGGCATCGAGGCCTGGTACACGTTGCTGATCGAAACGCTGTGGCCGAAGTCCCGCATCCTGGAGCTGTATGCGAACTTCGCGGAATTCGGCGACGGTGTGTACGGCGCGCAAGCCGCAGCGAAGACGTTCTTCGGCAAGGACGCGAGGCGTTTGACCGCGGCGGAGAGCGCACGGTTGGCTGCCGTGCTGCCTAATCCAAAGCGTTACAAGGCGGGGCGGCCCGGGCCGTATGTGCAGCGCCGCACGCGCGCCATCGAGCGGCAGATGCGGCATATCGGAGGTCCCCGTTACCTGCGCACGCTTGATTGAGCGCCGGTTGAATGCAGCTGGGCTAACATCCCATCCATGATCACGCGCCCGCACACATCCGATGACGCATTGACCGTTGTCATTGCCGCGCACAACGAGAGTGAGGCGCTGCCGATCCTGCATCCGCGCATCGCCGCGGCATTGGATCGCCTGCAGTCGGTGGACGGTCGCGTGCTGTACATCGACGACGGCAGCAGCGATGGCACGTGGCAGGTGCTGCAGGTCCTGGCGGCCCGTGATCCACGCGTCTCGCTGCTGCGGCTGTCGCGCAATTTCGGCAAGGAAGCAGCGCTCACGGCCGGCCTCGATCATGTCGATGACGGCGCGGCGCTGATCCTCGACGCCGATGGGCAGGATCCGCCGGAACTGATTCCGCAATTCGTCGCCAAGTGGCGCGAAGGGTACGACGACGTGCATGGCACGCGGATCCAGCGCGATGGCGACAGCTGGCTCAAACGGATCTCTGCACACGGGTTTTATCGGGTGATCGGCCGGTTGTCGAAGACCCCGGTGCCTGCCGATACCGGTGATTTCAGGTTGTTGTCGCCGCGCTCGCTGGCTGGCCTGAAGCAGTTGCGGGAACGCCATCGCTTCATGAAGGGGTTGTTCGGCTGGGTCGGTTACAACCAGGTTGCGATTCCATACGAGCGCCAAGCGCGCATTGCGGGTGCAAGCCACTTCAGTTTGTGGGCGTTGTGGAACTTCGCACTGGAAGGCATCACCAGTTTTTCTACGGCGCCGTTGCGCGCAGCCACGTACCTGGGATTGTTGACCGCGCTCGTCGCGTTCGCCTACGCGGTGTGGATCATCCTCAAGGCGCTGCTGTGGAGCGACCCGGTGGCGGGTTGGCCGACGATGATGGCGGTGATCCTGTTCCTGGGCGGCGTGCAGTTGATCGCGCTTGGCTTGATCGGAGAATACCTGGGCCGCTTGTACGAGGAGTCCAAGCAGCGGCCGTTGTATCTGGTCGACACCTGGCGTCCCGCCGCAGGAGTATCCTCGACACCGGTTGCAGTCGAAGGGGTCGGTGATGCGTACGGTACGCCAGCTGCTCGCGTCGAAAACGCCTGAAATCCATGCCATCGATCCGGATGCGCCGGTGATCGATGCGATCAAGCTGATGGCCGACAAACGCATCGGCGCGGTGCTGGTGATGCAGGGGGGTCGCCTCGCCGGCATCCTGTCCGAACGCGATTACGCGCGCAAGATCGTGTTGCAAGGCCGGTCATCGGCGGATACGCCGGTCAGCGACATCATGACCGGTGATGTCGTCACCATCGGCTTGCACGACACCGCCGATCACTGCATGCAGATTGTCACCGAGAGTCGCATCCGCCATCTGCCGGTGGTGGAAAATGACACGGTGGTGGGGCTCATCTCGATCGGCGACCTGGTCAAGGCCGTGATCGAGGATCAGCAACTCGAGCTCGATCAGCTGCA
>JBBJNO010000022.1:11599-16378 GCA_037720875.1 Luteimonas sp.
AAGCTCCGCTCTACAACAGCTCCGTGGCCGATGCGTGCCTACTTCGTGTAACGGCCGCCACAGTTACTGTCTTTGCCCCGGCCAAGCTCAATCGTCGCCAGCAATGCGGCTGGCGGCGCGATGCTGCCCAGGACCAACGCAATCGCGCCGCGCAATCCGACCCGTTTGAAATCCGGCTTGAACGATGGATCCTTGAAGGTGCCGCTGACCAGCAGTGGTGAGCGGAACGAAAAAATACTGCGATCCTTCGGCCGTGGTTTCAGCGTCAGACTCAACGTTTCGTTCTTCAGGCTGATATCGCCTTCGCCGATGATGATGGTGTCGGTGGTATCGAAGGCCAGCGCACGCGTCGTCATGACGCCGTTGCGTACGCCAAAGTCGCCGAAGGCGCAGCGGATCGGGATCTTGCGATCCTTGGTGATGATGAATTTCAGTGCCTCGGCGATGTCCAGGCCGGCCCATTCCATCAGCAAATTGCTGATCTGGCCGCGCCCCATGCCGACGGAAATATCGCCGTTGGAACTGCCAAGGATTTGTGCGATCGAATTGCCGGTGCCGTTGATCGCCATCTTGCCGCCGACCTTGCCCACGGCTCCCTGCATCAATTCCGCATTAGGCAACAGCTTGCCGATATTCAAACCACGTGCGGTGATATCGGCATTGGTGCGGATGGTCGCCTCGCGCGCATTCATGCGGATGGTCGAACGAATATCGCCGCCGGCCACGCCGAAGTTCAGCGGGTCAAGCCTGAGCACGCCGTTGTCGAGAAACAGATGCGCGTCCATGTCGTCGAGCGGTAACGATGGCGCGTTGAGCCGCGCCGCGCGTAGCCGCACGTCGGCATCCATCGCGCGCATCTTGTCCAGTTCGTAAGGGGTGCTGGGCAGGACGCGTGCGCGTGCAGCCTGGGCGGCCGCTTTCGCCCGCAGTTCCGCGTTGGTGGCTTCGCTGCCTCCCGCTTGCGGCGCGGCGCCGACAAAGCCGGCCAGGTCATCGAAATCCAGCCGTTTCGAGCGCAGGTCGGCCTTGAAGAACGTGCGGTCACCGTTGGTGACATGCGCGTACCCGGCCAGGTCGCTGTCACCGACCGTGCCGGTGAAGCCGTCGTATTTCCAGGTCTTGCCATCGCGCGTGAGACGCCCGTCGAGTTTGTAGGGCGGCGTCGGCGGCGTGGCCACGCCGATCAACGGATACAGGTCGTCGAGATTCTCCCCGGACAACGCAAGCTTCAAATCGAAGTCGCGCAACTGCAACGGATCCAGCAACGTGCCACGCGCATGCGCGTGGGTCGAGCCCGAAGAGGCGCGCATGTCGATGCGATACGGTTGATCGGTGTTGCGCAGCTCCAGCGGCGATTCGGCGGTGCCTTTCAACGTCAGGCGATTGCCCTGCCAGCGGCCGCCGCCGTCGATGGCGATGGTCGGGGCGGCCTCGTTGTCACGCGGCGCCTGGCTAGCGACGGTGAGATCGAGATCGGTCTTGCGCTTGGCATCGATGAACTCGACCCGGCCATCGTCAATCCATAGATTGCGGAATTGCGGCGGCTTGCCTTCCTTGCCGAAGATCCAGTTGCCGACATCCTCCGGGCCGCGTTCCAGTTGCAGGCGCGGCTTGGTCAAGCGCAATTGCGGAATCCTGAATTCACCCTTGAAGATCGCGGGCAACAACTCGAACTGCATCTCGAGGCGCTGGGTTTCCGCCATCGTCGGCTGCTTCGACCAGGCGGCGTTGCCGAAACGCAATCCATCCGCGCGCACCGTGGTGATCTTGCCAAGATCGACATCCAGATCACCGACGATCTTGAGCACGCGCCCCGTCTGCGCCTGCACACGTCGCTCGATCGGGCCCTTGAACCAGTTCCAGTCCCACAAGAGGTAGAGCGCGATCAGCGCTGCAGCCAGCACGGCCAGGACAACAAGCACGGGATGCCGGCGCAGCGAGTTCGCTGCGTTGGATGGATGCTCCGGCGCGGGTGCGGCTGCGTTCACAGGTCAATGCCGATCGCGCGGCCGACGCGCATCTTGGAGCGGAACGTGAGGAAGCGTGAAAAGTGGCGCATGGGTTTCCAGCCGAGCATTTCCAGGGGAAGGGGACACCTTCGCCAGCCATAGGTAAACCCCGGGTGAAGTCGGCGTGCTGGCGTTCAGCGCGCCGGCAATACCTGCGCCATGACCGCGATGTAGTGGCAGACGCTGCCGGCGATGACGAACAGATGCCAGATGGCGTGCGAATAACGCACGGACGGCCGATGGTAGAACACGGTGCCGAGCGTGTAGGCGACGCCGCCGGCCAGCAGCCAACCAAACGTCCAGTCGTCGAGTGCGGCGATCACCGGCCGGATCGCGAGGAGCACCAGCCAGCCCATCGCCACGTAGATCAGCGTGGAGATCAATTTGAAACGGCCGGTGAAAAACAGCTTGAAGATCATGCCGGCGATCGCCAGCAGCCAGATCGTCGCGAACAACATCCAGCCCAGCGTGCCACGGAGCCCGATCAGCGTGAATGGCGTGTAGGTGCCGGCGATCAACAGGTAGATCGCGCAGTGGTCGAACACCTTGAGCCGCGCCTTGGCGACCGGATGCTGGATGGCGTGATACAGCGTGGAGGCGACATACAGCAGCAGCAGGCAGATGCCGAAGACGATGGCGGCGATCAATTGCCAGCGATCGCCATGCAATGCGGCCAGCACGATGAGGATGGCGCCGCCCGCCAACGCCGCCGTCGCGCCGAGGCCATGCGTCAGCGCGCTGGCGAATTCCTCGCGCGGCGATACGGCGGCAGGCGGACGGGCCTCTTGCATCAGGGTGCAGGGTCAATGCATCGCCGACATAGGTGTCGGACATGTCCGTGCAGGACGCGCATCCGAACGGCTGCATGCTGCCAGCAGCGCGAGGCAGCAGATGGCCAGGAACTGATTGGGTCCGGGCGGATTGGGTCCGGGCGGATTGGGTCGGTGCATGATGATGCCCGGTGTTGGTCGACAGGATCACTTTACGCTTTCGTCTGTCATTCCCGCCTTCGCGACAATGACGGGCTGGACCAAGGATGGGCGGATCACAGTTGCCATGACCTGCGAAGTCATCGTCATTCAATGCCGACCGAATGCGCATGCTCGCGCGTGGCGAGGAAGCGCACGTCCGGCCAGCGTTCCTCGGTGAGTTGCAGGTTGACGCGTGTCGGTGCGAGATAGACCAGTTCTCCGGCGGCGTCGATGCCAAGGTTCAGCGCGTTCTTGTCGCGGAACTCCTCGAGTTTCCTTGCGTTGTCGCAGCGGATCCAGCGCGCGGTGACGACGCCGATCTGCTCGAAGGAGGCATCAACGCTGTATTCGTCCTTGAGCCGGTACGCGACCACGTCGAACTGCAACGTGCCGACCGCGCCGAGGATCAGGTCGTTGCTCATCAGCGGGCGGAAGAATTGCGTCGCGCCTTCCTCGCTCAATTGCGCCAGGCCCTTGTGCAATTGCTTGAGCCGGAGCGGATCGCGCAGGCGCGCGCGGCGAAAGAGTTCTGGCGCGAAATTCGGGATGCCGGTGAAGCTCAGCGCCTCGCCCTCGGTGAAGCTGTCGCCGATCGAGATGGTGCCGTGGTTGTGGATGCCGATGACATCCCCGGGCCAGGCGGTCTCGGCGATTTCGCGATCGCTGGCCATGAACGTCAGCGCGTTGGCCAATTTGACTTCCTTGCCGCTGCGCACGTGCAGCGCCTTCATGCCAGCCTCGAACTTGCCCGAACAAATGCGCATGAACGCAACCCGGTCGCGATGCTGCGGATCCATGTTGGCCTGGATCTTGAACACGAAACCGCTGAGCTGCGACTCGTAGGCGCCAACTTCGCGCGTGGTGGTGTCGCGCGGCATCGGCGACGGTGCATGTTCGACGAAGAAATCCAGCAGGATCTGCACGCCGAAGTTGTTGACGGCCGAACCGAAGAACACCGGCGTCTGCTTGCCCGACAGATACGCGGCCGCATCGAACGGATGCGATGCGCCTTGCACCAGCTCCAGTTCGTCACGCAACTCCGCCAACAGGCCCGCACCGATGCTGGCCTCGACGCGCGGATCGTCGAGCGATGGGAAAATCGTCGAATCCTGCCGGGTCAGGTTGCGACCCTGTTCGTACAGATGCACTTCGCCGGTGACCAGGTGCACGACGCCCTTCAGCCGCGATCCCATCCCGATCGGCCACGTCACCGGCGCGCACTGGATGCCGAGCACCGATTCGACTTCATCGAGCAGGTCGATGGTGTTCCTGCCCTCGCGGTCGAGCTTGTTGATGAAGGTCATGATCGGCGTGTCGCGCAGGCGGCACACTTCCATCAGCTTGATGGTGCGTTCCTCCACGCCCTTGGCGACGTCAATCACCATCAGCGCCGAGTCCACCGCGGTCAGCACGCGATAGGTGTCCTCGCCGAAATCGGCGTGGCCGGGCGTGTCGAGCAAATTGACGACGCGGCCTTCGTACGGGAACTGCATCACCGAGCTGGTGACGGAAATGCCGCGCTCCTTCTCCATCGCCATCCAGTCGGATGTCGCATGGCGCGCGGCCTTGCGGCCCTTGACCGAGCCGGCCATCTGGATCGCGCCGCCGAACAACAACAGTTTTTCCGTCAGCGTGGTCTTGCCGGCATCGGGGTGCGAAATGATGGCGAAGGTGCGGCGGCGCGCGGCTTCGGTGGAGACATCGGACATGGCGAAAGCGCGCGGAAGGCGCGTCAGGGTTCGGGGAGGGGCGGAATTATAGGCGGTAGGGGAGGGCGTCTGTAGGAGCGCACCTGGGCG
>JBBJNO010000236.1:0-4159 GCA_037720875.1 Luteimonas sp.
AGCCATCGCGCCCAGGTGCGCTCCTACAGGGATCGTCGCGAGTGGCTCACCCGCCGCCCAGCGCATGCACGATTTCCACGCGGTCGCCTTCGTGCAGCACCTGCGTGTCGTGGCGGCCACGTGGGACGATTTCGCCGTTGACCTCGACCGCGACCCGTCGATCGGCCAGACCTTCGATCATCAACAAGCCCAGGATCGTGTTGTCGCTCCCAAGCTCGCGTTCTTCGCCATTCAATCGAATCTTCATGGCAGCCATTGTGCCGTGGCTTGAGCGCAGCAGCGGCGCATGGGACGATGCAGCCATCCGGGGCCGTATGTCTGCCGCGGCACTGCATCCATGGCACTGCATCCATCAAGGGAGAGACACATGAAACTGTCATCGCGGGCCGCTCGGCCCGTCCGTACGTTGCTGGCCGCGGCGCTGGCACTCGGGGCCGCGCCGGCCTTCGCGCAGACGTTTTCGCAGACCATCTTTTTCGGTGACAGCCTGACCGACGCCGGCTACTTCCGGCCGCTGTTGCCGCCATCGGTACAGGCGGTGACCGGTCAGTTCACCACCAATCCGGATTTCGTCTGGGCCCAGTACCTGGCCGATTACTACGGCACCAGCGCCGCGCCGAACGGCAATGGGCAGGTCGGTCCCAACTACGCCGCCGGTGGCGCGCGCGTCGCCAGCCAGAACCCCGGCCCACTGGGCCCGCCGCCGCCATTGACCGCGCAGCTCGCGAATTACCTGGCATCGACTGGTGGCCGCGCGGATCCCAATGCGCTGTACACCGTGTGGGGCGGCGCCAATGATTTGTTCGCGGCATCAGCGGTGCCCACGCAGGCGCAGGCCATCATCGGCAGCGCCGTCACCGCGCAGGTCGGCATCATTGGCCAGCTGCAATCGGCGGGCGCGCGCTACATCCTGGTGCCATTGATTCCCGATCTTGGGTTGACGCCCGCGTTCCGCGTGCAGGGGCCTGCGGTGCAGGCACAGGCCACCGGGCTTGCTTCGGCCTACAACAACGCATTGCTGGGCGCGATCGGCACGTCGGGCGCGCGGGTGATCCCGCTCGACATCTTCCATCTGATCCAGGAAGTCCTCGCCAACCCCGGCGTGTACGGTTTCCGCAATATCACCGGGACCGCATGCCAGCCGCAGATCACCGCGCAATCGCTGACCTGTAATCCGACCACCTATGTCACGCCGGACGCGCCCGATGCCTATGCATTCGCCGACGGCGTGCATCCCACCGGCGCCGCGCACGAGATCATCGCCGACTACGCAATCTCGATGATCGAAGGCCCGCGCCAGATCGCACTGCTGCCGCACTCCGCCGCGATGGTCGGCCGCGCACGTGCCGATCGCGTGGCTGCGCAGGCCGACATCAAACCGGCTGAAGACGGCATGCACTGGTGGACCGACGTGCGCGGCGACAGTCAGCGGTTCGGCGAGGGCGGTACGGGCGCCGGCTTCGATGGCGCCGGTCCGGCGGTCACCGTTGGCGTGAACTGGAACAATGGCGGCCTGATGTATGGCGCCTTCCTCGGTTATGGCCGCAACGAGATCGACTACGGCGGTCGCCAGGGCGACTTCAGCCAGGACGATGCCAGCATCGGCGGCGTTGTCGGCTGGCGCAGTGGCGACCTGTGGGTCAATGGCCAGCTCAGCTATACCAAGCTGGGTTTCGACGTGGACCGCGAGGTCGCCCTGGGGATCGCGCGCCGCAAGCACGTGGGCTCGCCCGATGGCGACAACCTGGCGGGCGCCGTGAATGCGGGCTGGAATTTCAGCAAAGGCCGCTTGAACCATGGCCCGGTGATCGGGTTCGTGGCGCAGCGCATCGAAGTCGATGGTTATGCCGAAAACGATCCAGCCCTGTCCACGTCACTGGCATTCCCCGACCAGGATTACGATTCGATGATCGGCAGCGCCGGTTGGCAGGCGAGTTTTGCCATCACCGAGGAATTCACCCAGTACGCCAAGCTCACTTACGACCGTGAGTTCGAGGATCCGGCGGAACAAGCCTTCGCACGCGCGCAATCGTTGCCGGGCACCGCGGCGTACGCCGTGCCGGGCCTCGACTTCGACCAGAGCTACGGCACGCTCACCATTGGGTCGCGGACGCAGGTGTTCGGGTTTGATGCGAACCTTGGTTACCACATCACCGTCGGCCAGAAGGAAGGCAACCACGCCACCGTGTTCGCGACGATCGGCAAGGGGTTCTGACAGGCGTCAAGCACATCGCTTCGCAAACAATGAAGGGCCTTGCGGGGTCCTTCGTTGTTTGCAGCGTCACCCACAGGATTTCATCGAATCACCATGACCTGTAGAGCGGAGCTTGCTCCGCTGGTTTGCGTGCAAGGATCAAGAAACGATCAAGAGCAGCGGAGCAAGCTCCGCTCTACAAAAGCGGGGCGCCATTTCGGTATGCAAGTCGTCGAGCGTGACAACGGCGGCCTCGCCATGGCCGCATTGCAAACGCGCCTTGCAGGCGCATAGACTTCCCGCCATTCGCGGGTGTAGCTCAATGGCAGAGCTGTTGCTTCCCAAGCAACTGACGAGGGTTCGATTCCCTTCACCCGCTCCATCGCTGACGGCGGCCATGCGGCCGCCGTTGTCATCTGCGGAGGTCCGGTGCCACACCAGAGCATCCTGCTGGGCTGGCGCGAGTGGGTGGCGTTGCCGCAGCTCGGCATCCCGGCGATCCGCGCCAAGGTCGACACCGGTGCGCGCACGTCGGCGCTGCATGTCGATGCGCAATGGCGGTTCGTCGAAGGCGGCGCGCCGTGGGTTGGATTCCGGCTCACTCCGGGCGTGCCGGGTTACGACGTGATCGAATCCGCGGCGCAGGTGCAGGACGAACGTGTGGTGCGTGATTCGGGTGGCCGGCGCACCACGCGCGTGTTCCTGCGCACGCAACTGGACCTGGCCGGGTGCCAGCGCGAGATCGACATCAACCTGAGCGATCGTGCCGGCATGCTGTTCCCGATGTTGCTGGGTCGCACCGCTGTCGCGGGCATGTTCACGGTCGATCCCGCAGTGTCCTTCCTCCACGGTCGTCGCCGGAAACCCAAATGAACGAATTTTTGAACAAGTCCTCGAAGCACACCAAGACCACGCTCAATTGCGCGCTTGTTTTTGCGTGCCTGGCGTCCTTTGCGGACAAAGCTGTCTTCCATCAGGTCTTGCCGCAAGCATTAGCGAACGCACGCACATGAAACTGGCGATCCTCTCGCGCAACAGCAAGCTCTATTCCACGCGGCGCCTGGTAGAAGCCGCGCGCGAGCAGGGTCACAGCGTGCGCGTGCTTGATCCGTTGCGCTGCTACATGCGCATCGCCAGCGATGGCTTCGAGATGCACTACAAAGGCCGCAAGCTGGCCGGCTACGACGCGGTGCTGCCGCGCATCGGTGCGTCGATCACGCGTTACGGCACCGCCGTGCTGCGGCAATTTGAATTGATGGGCAGCTTCACCCCCAATCCGGCACGCGGCGTGCTGCGCGCGCGCGACAAGTTGCGTTGCCATCAGTTGCTGGCGGCCGAAGGCATCGACCTGCCGACCACGGTGTTCGGCGACAACCCCGACGACACCTCCGACCTGCTGTCGATGCTCGGGCCGCCGCCACATGTGATCAAGCTCAACGAGGGCACGCAGGGCGCGGGCGTGATGCTGACCGAGAAGATGTCCGCATCGCGCAGTGTCGTGGAGACGTTGCGCGGGCTGTATGCGAATTTCCTGGTGCAGGAGTTCATCGAGGAATCGAAGGGCGCGGACCTGCGCTGTTTCGTGGTCGGAGACCAGGTGGTCGCGACCATGAAACGACAGGCGGCCAGTGGCGATTTCCGTTCCAACCTGCATCGCGGTGGCACCGCCAAGGCGATCAAGGCGACGCCGGCGGAGCAGGCGGTCGCGTTGTGCGCCGCACGCGTGATCGGCCTGGGCGTGGCCGGCGTGGACTTGATCCGCTCCAGGCGCGGCCCGCTGATTCTGGAGATCAATGCATCGCCGGGGCTGGAAGGCATCGAGTCGGCAAGTGGCATTGATATCGCCGGGAAGATCGTCGAACACATCGCTAAAAACAGAATCGTGCCCGCACTTACGACCAAGCGGGAACGCTCAAAACCTTGCGACTTAACTGAAAAATAACATCAAATTTAACTGTGATTTAA
>JBBJNO010000237.1:0-4158 GCA_037720875.1 Luteimonas sp.
CTTGCAGGCGGCGCCCGAGTTCGCGAAGTTGTAGCGGTAGTCCTGCTTCTTCGGCGCCCGGCCGCCCGGCAAACGCACCCATTCCCGCGCCCGCGCCACGAAGCCCGGCCGGCCCCAGGTCACCCAAGCCCCAAGGTCGAGTTCGTGGCCTCGCATCCGCGCGAGCACCTCGGTCCACTGAAAGGTCTGCGGTCGCCGCGCACCACCGCGCTCCTTCGAGTCGGCCGGAAACGAGATCTGGTCTTGGTAAGAGTGGCTGTTCGAATCGCCCAGCACCGCCAGCGGTATCGCTGCAGAAGAATTGCCTTCACCGGGGTCAGGGCGCAAACCATCGCCCCATAAAGCGATTGTCAGCAGGGTGGCCGAAATTGCGAGCAAACAGACGGACGCCGCCGCGATACGCCCGTTCCGCTTCATCGCGGTAGGCCGTCAACGGCGCCGGAGTACGTGGATGAAGTCGGTGCCCGCGGTCTGCTGCTCGACCAGGTCGTTGCCGGTCTGCCGCGCAAAAGCCTGAAAGTCGCGCACCGAACCTGCATCCGTGGACACCACCCTCAACAGCTCCCCGCTCTGCATGTCGTTGAGGGACTTTTTCGCCTTCAGGATGGGCAGCGGGCAGTTCAGCCCGCGGGTGTCGATTTCCTTGTGAATGTGCATCGCAATGTCCTTGTGCGCCAATTCTAGGCAGCTCGTTCCATGAAGCTCGGCTCGTGGCCGCGGGTGCGCAGCCAGTCGGCCAGCGCGTAGCCTGTGCCAGCCGGCCAGCACTTGAGCGCCTCCAGGTCGTAGAGCCGGTAATCGACCAGCTCGGGCGACAGCCGCACCTCGCCGTCCGCCAGCGCGTGATAGGCAATGATCACCTGATTCATGCGCTGGAAACCGTAGACGCCGATCAGCGTCAACGCACTGGCATCGAGATTCGTCTCTTCCTTGATCTCGCGTGCAATGCCCTCTTCCGGCGTCTCGCCCGCCTCCATGAAGCCGGTAATCAGCGCATACATCTTGTTCATCCACGCGGCATTGCGGGCCAGCAGCACCTGGCCGCGGTATTCGATGATCGCCGCCAGTACCGGGGTCGGGTTGTTCCAGTGCGTCCAGCCGCACGAGGGGCAGCGCAGGCGTGACTTCACTCCGCCGTCTTCGACCGATTCAACAAAGGCCAGCTTCGTCGCGCACGCGGTGCAGAAAGTGGGCTCGGCCATCGAGCGTCAGGCAGGGAACACGCCGGTGGAAAGGTACCGGTCGCCGCGATCGCACACCACGAACACGATGGTTGCGTTCTCGACAGCGCTGGCGATCTGAAGAGCGACCCACAAAGCGCCGGCTGCAGAGATGCCCGCGAAAATGCCCTCCTCCCGGGCCAGCCTGCGGCACATCTCTTCGGCGCTGTCTTGACTCACGTTGACGACGCTGTCGATGCGCTCGGGCTCGTAGATCTTGGGTAGATATTCCTCCGGCCACTTTCGAATGCCCGGGATGCGGGAGCCTTCCTCGGGCTGCGCACCCACGATCTGCACCGCCGGATTCTTTTCCTTCAGGAACCGCGAAACGCCAGTGATGGTGCCGGTCGTGCCCATTGCGCTTACGAAGTGGGTGATGCGGCCGTCAGTGTCGGCCCAGATTTCGGGCCCCGTGGTCTCGTAGTGGATGCGCGGGTTGTCGGCGTTGGCGAACTGGTCGAGCACGCGGCCCTTGCCTTGCGCCACCATCTGCTCGGCCAGATCGCGTGCGTATTCCATGCCGCCGCTCTTGGGCGTCAGCACGAGCTCGGCACCGAAGGCCTTCATGGTCTGGGCGCGCTCGATCGACAGGTCTTCCGGCATGATCAGAACCATTCGATAACCCCTGATAGCCGCGGCCATGGCGAGTGCGATGCCAGTGTTGCCGGAGGTCGCTTCGATCAGGGTGTCACCGGGCTTGATTTCGCCGCGCTCCTGGGCGCGCTTGATCATCGAAAGCGCCGGGCGATCCTTGACCGAGCCCGCAGGATTGTTGCCCTCCAGTTTGCCGAGAACCACATTGCCCCGCTCAGCGTTTGCAGCTGCGTTGATGCGCTGCAGCGCAACCAGCGGCGTCTTGCCGATCGCGTCTTCAATCGTCGGGTATTTCATGCAGGCACTGTGCCATAATTTTCGGCTGCACTCATGCCGTGCCCGGGTGGTGAAATTGGTAGACGCAGGGGACTCAAAATCCCCCACCGAAAGGTGTGCCGGTTCGATTCCGGCCCCGGGCACCAACGGTTTCTAGCTACAGAAACGATAGCGTGTTCCGCGTTTGTTCCGCGCGGTGTTCTGCAGATCAATTTTTAGATCGATGGTCAGCCCTCTCGATTTGGGGATCAGGGCACGTTGCCCTGGAAACCTGAGAACGGCTTGCTTGGTAGCTTCAGGAACCCCATGTGCTCCCCCTTCGGTGACAGGAGCGCCGCCGGACTCCAGACTGCGTTGCCGCCGTAGATCAGCGGGCCGAACCGGTAGTTGTGAACTCCGTAGCCGCTGTAGTCGCCCACGGTGTACGTGTTCCAGGTCGTGTGATAGTTGGTCGCCTCGTTGGCGAAGATCGGGTCGATGCGGGAGTCGTGGATCACCGTCTCGACCGTGCCGGTAACCCGCTTGCCGTCCTGCGACGTGCGCAGCTTGACCAGATTGATCTTGCGGTTTGCACGGTCGACCACGGTGATGGCTGTATTGAGCGCATCGTCCGCGATGCTCGGATGACCCTTTGATCGGTTGATGTAGGTCACGTTGTCGCCGAGACCGGTCACCACGCCCACCCGCGTGATATCGGACGGCTCGGGGTCGGTCAACTTCTCGCCAGGCGCATAACGGCCGAGTGAGTACAGGTACAACTTTCCCTTGCGAGTAGCGACGCCCGCGAGCGGGTAGTGCGGATCGGCGAGCTTGTTGTATGGGGAGCGGTTCGGCGTGAATTCGTCCTTCACGTCGTTGCGGCTGTTGTGGTTGTAGGTCGCGGAGGTCCAGGCAGCTACCGGTTGATCACCCGGTTCGAGTGTGACGACCTTGACCAGCTTCGGGATGTTCGCCGCGGTCAGTTGATACGGCCACTGGTCAGGGCTGAAACCCACGTTCCGCGTCTCAAGGTTCTTCGCCTTGTTGCCCAGGTACATGTCGTTCGTGTACTTGAATAGCGGCCCGAGGTCGATGAAGCCCACAGTTCCCTCGCTCATGCTGGTCACGACAGCGGCCGCACCCTTGGGGTACTTCTCGTAGTCTTCCCCTCCGGGTTGCATCAGCGGCAGGTTGTCGGCCAGTGGCGAATTGACTTCAAGGAAGCCGTTGATGTGGTTGTCCTTCCACTTCACCCCGCGCAGGTGGTTCATTCCCGTGGTCACGCTGATGGCGCTCGGAGCCTTCATGTTGGCAGGCAGATCGAGCGTGCCGATCACCTTCATGAACGCGTAGTTCCCCTGGCTGTAGAAACCGGGCTTGGTGTTGTCGAGCGCACCGCCCCACCACTTGTACGGTTTCTCCTTGAACTTCGTGCCATCGGACGTTCCGCCGAGCGACACAACTACGATCTGACCGGTGCGCTTGGGGACGTTCATGCCGGCGATCAGCGCGAATTCTCCGGTGCCAGTGACGGAGCCAGCGGTCGCAACGAAGCCGAGCGGGAGCTTGAACGTCGCTTCGTTGCGAGCTGTCACGGTGCCGATGGTGAACCCGGTTGCTTGCCGCGTCGGACTGCCCTGAGTGACGATGATCGACAACCGCGTCGAGGGCGAGTCGCCCTGGTTGATGTCTGCGATGTTGATGACCGGCAGATCGGCCTTTTCGTTGGCGTTCAGTTCACCGCTACTTATGTAGTTGTCGATGGCGAATGGCAGCAACGCACCGTTACCGGCTTGCCAGACCGGCATCGGTGCGATGAAAGCCATTTCGCCGCCGATAGCACCCGGTTGGAACCACTGCACAGCATCCGTCACGGTGGGGACATCAGGCACACCGATGGTCCGCATGCCGAGCGTCATGTAGAGGTTCGGGTTCTGCGCGTCTTCGGGCACGTAGGGTCCGAAACCGTAGGGTTGACGAAGAGAACCGTTCTGGTGAAACCCGGCGGCAGGACGGCTCGGCAGCGTCGGTGCACTCTTGGTCTCGGCCGGCTTGCCGAACCGCAACTCAATTCCCTGCTCGCTCGCCA
>JBBJNO010000023.1:0-16146 GCA_037720875.1 Luteimonas sp.
ACGCCGCCGGCAATTTCTACATCAACGACAAACCCACCGGCGCCGTGGTCGGCCAGCAACCTTTTGGCGGCGCCCGCGCTTCCGGCACCAACGACAAGGCCGGCTCGATCCTCAACCTGCTGCGCTGGATCAGTCCGCGCAGCATCAAGGAAACATTCGTACCGGCGACCGATTACCGCTATCCCTTCATGGCCAACGAAAAACTATAAATCCGTAGGATGGGTCGAGCGCAGCGACACCCATCGCTTTCCCGAAATCCGTAGGATGGGTCGAGCGCAGCGACACCCATCGCTCCCGAAATCCGTAGGATGGGTCGAGCGCAGCGACACCCATCGCCCACAATCTCACCCCCACGAGGTCAAGGATGACCAACTACCGCCGCGCCCACATCCCCGGCGCCACCTACTTCTTCACCGTCAACCTCGCCAATCGCAACACGTCGCTGCTCACCGACCGCATCGATGACCTGCGTAATGCAATGCGCTACGTGCGCGCACGCCACCCATTCGCCATCGATGCCATGGTGGTGTTGCCCGAGCACCTGCATGCGGTGTGGACGCTGCCACCCGGCGACATCGACTACTCCCTTCGCTGGCGCCTGATCAAAAGCTGGTTTTCGCGGCATATTCCGCCCGGCGAGCGGCGCGGCGAGAGCCGCATCGCGAAGGGAGAACGCGGCCTCTGGCAGCGGCGGTATTGGGAGCATTTGATCCGTGACGAAGAAGATCTACAGCGACATGTCGATTACATCCATTTCAATCCAGTCAAGCATGGCTACGTGCAGCGTGCGGCAGATTGGCCGTATTCGACGTTTCATCGGTATGTGGCCGAGGGTTGGTTGCCGGTGGATTGGGGTATTGGGGTTGGCGCCGATGAGCCTTCGGTTAGAGCGCATGACAATCCTACGACTCTCCGGGGCGATTCCAAATCGTAGGATGGGCCGAGCGTAGCGACACCCATCACCTCGTAACAGCGAAGAAACCTCACCCCCTCGGGCACGGACATGTGTGGCGCAAGGCTATTGGCCGAGATTCAAGAATTCGGTGAAAGCGCCTGATGGGTGTCGCTGCGCTCGACCCATCCTACGGATTACGAGGCTGCCAGCTACAGCTATGATCCTCCCAACCCCCGGAAGCGCATCCGCATGAACCAAAACACTTCGCATGGCGATGGCCTCATCGCCAAACTCACGCGCCACAAGAGCGTGACGCAGCTGCAGGCCGAACTCGGGCAGCGAAACGACTTCCGCCGCGTGCTCGGGTTGTGGCAACTCACCGCGATTGGCCTGGGCGGCATCATCGGCGTCGGCGTGTTCGTATTGGCGGGACAGCAGGCGGCGGCGAACGCGGGGCCAGCGGTGGCGCTCGCTTTCATCATTGCAGGCATCGCGAGTGCGGCGGCAGCGCTGTGTTATGCGGAATTCTCCGGGATGATCCCCGTGACCGGTAGCGCCTACACGTATGGCTACGCGGTGCTGGGCGAACTCGCAGCCTGGTTGATCGGTTGGGACCTGTTGCTGGAGTACGCGTTGATCGTGGCGGCGGTGGCCAGCGGCTGGGCCGGCTATGTGCAGAATTTTTTGGAAACGGTATTCGGGTTGACCTTGCCGGTGTGGGCGCAGGGCGCTGTCGGCAGCGGCGACGGACGCGTGTTCAACCTGGTCGCGGCGGTGGTGGCGATGGCGGTCGCGGTGCTGCTGACGATGCGCACCGAATGGGGCGCGCGTTTCAACACGGTGATCGTGGCGATCAAGGTGCTGGGCGTGGCGCTGGTGATCGGCGTTGGCGTGTTCTACATCGATCCGGCCAACTGGACGCCCTTCATCCCCGAGCGCACGGTCGATGCGGAGGGTGTCGGTCATTTCGGTTTCGATGGCGTGGTGACGGCGGCGGCGGTGGTGTTCTTCGCGGTGTTCGGTTACGACACGCTGACCACCGCGGCGGAAGAAGCGAAAAATCCGCAACGCGACCTGCCGCGCGCGATCCTGTTGTCGCTGGGCATCTCGATGGTGCTGTATTTGACGATCTCGCTGGTGTTGACCGGCATCGCGCCGTATTCGACGCTCGGCGTCGATGCGCCGGTCGCCGAAGCGTTCAACAACCTCGGCCTGCCGTGGATCAGCGCGTTGATCTCGCTCACCGCGGTCGCCGGCATCATCAGCGTGGTATTCGCCTTCATGCTGGCGGCGGCGCGCATCTGGTTCGCGCTGTCGCGCGATGGATTATTGCCGATGTGGTTCGCGAAGCCGCATCCGACCTATGGCACGCCGTATCGCCCGACGTTGCTGCTCGGCGTGCTCACGGCACTGGCCGCCGGATTCTTTCCGATCGGCGAACTCGCCGAACTCGTCAACATCGGCGTGCTCGCCGCCTTCATCGTCATCTGCGCCTCGATCCTGGTGCTGCGCAAACGCCAACCCGATTTGCCGCGCAGCTTCCGCACGCCGTGGGTGCCGTTCATTCCGATCGTCGGAATTGGATTCTCGATCTGGTTGATCTCGGGATTACCGTGGCAATCCTATGAGCGCTTCGGGATCTGGCTGGTGATCGGATTGGTGGTGTATTTCGGGTATGGGATTCGGAAGAGCCGGTTGGCTGCGGCTTAAAAGCCCGCCTTGCCCAAGTCGGTCGTTCATATCCGTAGGATGGGTTGAGCGCAGCGATACCCATCGCTCCGTAACAACGACGAAAGCTCACTCCCATCTGGTGCGAATAAATACGGCGAAAATGGTGTCAGCGAAAATGAAAATGGTGTCAGGGACAATTTGTGAAAATGGTGTCAGGGACAAATGAAAATGGTGTCAGGGACAATTTGTGAAAATGGTGTCAGGGACAATTTGTGGCGCCCTTGTCTCGATGCCGGAGAGCACGCCTTGATTCGAAAGTGGTTCCAGTACGGCAATCTGGCCATGCTCACGGCGCTCTCGCTGTGTGCCTGCGCCGAACATTCGTCCGCCCAAGCTGGCGACAACGCACGATGGCGCGCGCAGGCCGCCGTGCCCATCGCGCGCAGCAACTGGGCGGTCGCGCGTGTCGGCGATACGGTTTTCACGTTCTATGGGCTCGGGTCCGGCAAGACGTCCGGCGACATCGCACGCGACGTGCATGCCTATGACCTGCGGCATCGCGCCTGGCGGAAAGTGAGCGACATCCCCGTGCCGGCAGGTCGTCTGGCGAGCGCCGCGGTGACGATCGCAGGCCGGGTGTACCTGCTCGGCGGCTACACAGTCTCGGCAACTGGCGAGGAGGTTTCCACGCCCGAGGTGCTGCGCTTCGATCCTGTCAACGCGCGTTTCGCGGTCGAGACTCCGATGCCCGTCCCGGTGGACGATAGCGTCGCGCTGCCGTGGCGCGACCGCTGGATCGTGCTGGTGAGTGGTTGGCATGCGACCGGAAATGTTGCCGACGTGCAGATCTACGACACCCGCACCAAGGGTTGGACGGCGGGCACGCCATGGCCGGGCCAGCCGGTGTTCGGCCACGCTGGCGGCCTGGTGCACGATGCAATGGTGATCTGCGACGGCGTGACTGCGGTGAAGGGCGCGAATGGAAAGAATCGGTTTTCCATCAGCAATGCCTGTTGGCGCGGCGAGCTCGACCCCGGCGCACTTGGCGAAATCCGCTGGACCGCGCTGCCGCCACATCCCGGCAGGCCGCTGTATCGCAGTGGCGCAGTCGGCGCACGCTCCGGTACGGGTGTCGCGCGGATTGTGTTCGCCGGCGGCAGTGAGCGTCCTTACAACTACAACGGCATCGGCTATGACGGCGTGGCAGCAGCACCATCGTCGGCGGTGCTCAGTTTCGATCTCACCCGCAATACCTGGACGCAGCACGAGCCGTTGCCGATCGCCGGCATGGATTTCCGCGGCCTGATCGAAGCGGACAGCCATTTCCATCTCTTCGGGGGGATGCGCGACGGGCAGACGGTCAGTGGTGACGTGATCCAATTTTCGTTGCGAAAAATGGTGTCAGGGACTGGCAAAAATGGTGTCAAAAATGGTGTAAGGGACAATTTCTGATGCGAAAAAACGGGACGGAGGTAATTATGTGAAATTAATGAACTCCGTCCCCTTTGATCGGCTGCGCGGACTCGACGCCGGCCCGGCGACTGCCTCGCGCAAGGTCGCGCCGGCCATCCCGGAAAAGTGGACGTCAGGACATTGCCACCAGCCACGAGGGAAACGCGGGGGATCGGCGTGATCAGAACGCCTCCACCCTGTCGCCCACGCGTATCAGGCCGCGATCGCGCGCGATCCAGTGCATGCCGAACGTGATGCCCTTTTCGGTGCGTCGATAGGTTTTCAACGTACGAAGCGGCTCTCCAGATGCATCGCGCGCGCCCAACACCGGATCGACCGTGGTGAAGGCGCACCGTGTGCAGGCCTGGGCCGCTTCGAAGTCGATCCCGCCGATCCGGATGCGATGCCAATCATCCTCGGCGTGTGGATCGCAGCCGGCTATGACCAGATTGGGCCGGAAACGCTGCATCGAAATCGGCGCCGCCAACCTGCTGTTCAATGCGTCCAGCGACCCCTGCGAGATCGCGAGAAACGGATAGCCATCGGCGAAGCTGACTTCGCCTTCTTGCGTCGCGCGATCGGATGCGATCGCGCGTTCACTCTGCGCATCCATCGCCACCAGACGTACGGTACGTCCCAGGAAATCTCCGAGCCAGGCGTCGCTCGCGGCATCGGCGCACGCGGCATCGACCACGTCGTCCCAGACCGTCACCGGCATCCGCTCGGCATCGGGGCCCCGCGCAGGCACCGTCAGGGTCGGCATCGACGGCGCTTGCAGGCGCAAGCCATCGCCTTCGGGGACGGCCTGAATCAACACCAAGCGCGGAAGCTGCCGGCCGGTGAGAAAACGGCCGGCCGCATCGACGATCATCCAGCGTCGATCATGGATCAATCCGCGTGCATCAATCTCGGCCAATTGCACGTCCAGGCCGGCAGTCGATTTGATCGGATAGATGTGGATCGAGGACAGAACCATCTGAACATCATCCCTCAGAGGCCAAACGCGCCATCGTCGAACAGTGCAGCGACATCCACATCTAACGTCCGTCGGTCATTGCACCAGCCGCGAGTACGTTGGCAGTCGTGACCACTTTCGCGAACTCGGCATTCAAGGTCGCAAGATGCGCACGGAAAATCGTGTCCCCTGAAATCGTCACGCCATCGATGCCCAGTAAATCGATGCTAGCGCAAGCATCGGCGACCACGATGGTATCGAACCCGAGGTTGCTCGCGATACGTGCGGTCGTGGATACGCACATATCAGCATACAAGCCGAACAACACGACTTTTTCCACTTTCATGCGGCGCAAGCGCAGTTCGAGATCCGTACCAACGAAGGCGCAATTGACCGATTTGCTGATCAAAGGCTCGTCTGCGCGCGGCACGAACCCATCGCGAAATGCATTTCCCGGATGGCTGGGATGCAGGTTGGAATCGGCATTGATTGAATCGTGCCGCACATGGATGACCGGCCATCGACGCTCACGCCAGTGGTTGAGCAGTCGCTGGCCGTTCGCATCCAATGCAGGATTGTTCAACGGGCGATGCGGGGGAAGGGCGAACCCCTGTTGCATGTCGATCGGAATTAGTACGCTGCGTTCGTCCAATTGCATGTGCGTTCTCCACCATGGCTAATTTCAATTGCTGGGGCCGCACTTTGCATGCCTTGCACGGCCTGTCGCAACCCGTCAAAGTGAATCGCGCACCGTCAGATTGCCTGCCATGAATCCTCTTGATGCGATCGACAACCGCCTGCTCGCCCTATTGCTGGACGACGCCCGCATGCCTCTGGTGGCGCTCGCAAAACGCATAGGGCTTTCGCGCAGCGCAGCACAGGAGCGTTTGAAACGTCTGGAACGCGACGGCGTAATCGAAAAATACACGTTGCGTCTTGCCGCCCCGACGGAATCTGGCGTGCAAGCCTGGTTTGCGGTGCGACTCGCGCAAGGATTCAGTTGCAATGATGTGATCGATGCGCTCGCCGCACTACCCGAAGTGCGCTTGTGTCACAGCATCGCGGGCGAGATCGATTTGTTGATTCTCGTCGAATCCAGGCGCGTTGCACGACTGGCGGAACTGCGCGAATGCGTCCTGATGTTGAAAGGCGTCGATGCCGTCACCACGACGATGGTATTGAATACGCCTCTTGACAGAAGGTAGGGCGGTCAGGTTCCAACCGGCAAGCGCCGGATCCCGGAATAAAAAAACGGGCCGAAGCCCGTTTTTTGTATTTGCAGCCATGAAGCGAAGGCTTACTCGACCGCCACGCCCTCGCCTTCCTCGACTGCCTTCATCGACAGGCGGATGCGGCCCTGCTTGTCGACTTCCAGCACCTTGACCTTGACCATGTCGCCTTCCTTCAACACGTCGCTGACTTTCTCGACGCGGTCGTTGGAGATCTGCGACACGTGCACCAGGCCGTCTTTTCCGGGCGAGATCGTCACGAACGCGCCGAAGTCCATCAGCTTGACCACCTTGCCCTCGTAGATGCGGCCCGGCTCGACGTCGGACGTGATCTGCTCGATGCGCGCCTTCGCGGCCTGGCCGGCGACGGCGTTGACTGAGGCGATGGTGATGGTGCCGTCGTCCTGGATGTCGATCTGCGTGCCGGTTTCCTTGGTGATCGCCTGGATCACCGAACCGCCTTTGCCGATCACTTCGCGGATCTTGTCGGGATGGATCTTGATGGTGATCAAACGCGGCGCGTATTCGCTCAGTTCCGCACGCGGCGTGGTCAGCGCGCTTTCCATCTCGCCGAGGATGTGCAGGCGGCCCTGCTTGGCCTGGGCCAGCGCGACCTTCATGATTTCCTCGGTGATGCCCTGGATCTTGATGTCCATCTGCAGCGCCGAGATGCCCTTGGCGGTACCGGCGACCTTGAAGTCCATGTCGCCGAGGTGATCCTCGTCGCCGAGGATGTCCGACAGCACCACGAAGTCGTCCCCTTCCTTCACCAACCCCATCGCGATGCCCGCGACCGGCGCCTTGATCGGCACGCCGGCATCCATCAGCGCCAGCGAACTGCCGCAGACCGAAGCCATCGATGAGGAACCGTTCGACTCGGTGATTTCCGAGACCACACGGATCGTGTACGGGAATTCTTCCATGGTCGGCATCACCGCCAGCACGCCACGCTTGGCGAGACGGCCGTGGCCGATCTCGCGGCGCTTCGGGCCCATCATGCGGCCCGCTTCGCCGACCGAATAGGGCGGGAAGTTGTAATGGAACAGGAAATGATCCTTGTACTCGCCACCGACGGCATCAATGATCTGGCCATCGCGCGCGGTGCCGAGCGTAACTGCGACGATCGCCTGCGTCTCGCCGCGGGTGAACAGCGACGAGCCGTGCACGCGCGGCAGGATGCCGACCCTGGACGCGATCGGACGCACGGTGTCGAGCGCGCGGCCGTCGATGCGGACCTTGGTCTTCAGTACCGAGTCGCGCATGGTCTGGTATTCCTGCTCGCCGAATTCCTTGGCCAGGTCGCCATGCGCCCAGGCGTTGCTTTCGGCATCGGGGGCCAGCGCGGCGAGGATCGCCTTCTTGACGCCGGAAATGGTGTCCTTGCGCTCGAGCTTGTCGCGTACCTGGAAGGCTGCCGCCAACTTGTCGCCGACGGCGTGGCGGATGGCGGCGATCATGCCTTCATGCGGCACCGGCGCGGACC
Organism: Luteimonas sp.; assembly: GCA_037720875.1. GTDB lineage: Bacteria > Pseudomonadota > Gammaproteobacteria > Xanthomonadales > Xanthomonadaceae > JALYOU01. Next base: position 7,686 of record JBBJNO010000023.1, read on the forward strand.
ACGTCCACTTCGGCTTGCCGGCTTGCGCGACCAGTTCGTTGATCGCGGCAGTCGCGACCTGCATCTGCTGGTGGCCGAACATGACCGCGCCCAGCATCACGTCTTCGGACAGTTCCTTGGCTTCGGATTCGACCATCAGCACCGCATTGGCGGTGCCTGCGACGACGAGCTCAAGCTCGGAATCCTTCAGCTCGGTCACGGTCGGGTTGAGCAGGTACTGGCCGCCCTTGTAACCGACCTTGGCGGCGCCGATCGGGCCGTCGAACGGTGCGCCCGACAGCGCCAGCGCGGCGGATGCGCCGAGCAGCGCGAGGATGTCGCCGTCCACGTCCGGGTTCATCGACATCACGGTGGCGATGATCTGCACTTCGTTACGGAAACCATCGGGGAACAACGGACGGATCGGGCGATCGATCAGGCGCGAGATCAGTGTTTCCTTCTCGGTCTGGCGGCCTTCGCGCTTGAAGAAACCACCGGGGATGCGGCCACCGGCATAGAACTTTTCCTGGTAGTCGACGGTGAGCGGAAAGAAGTCCTGCCCTTCGCGCGCGGTCTTGTTGGCGACGGCGCTGACCAGCAGCACGGTGCCATCGCACGAAACCATGACGGCGCCGCCGGCCTGGCGTGCGATCTCACCGGTCTCCAGCGTCACCTGCTGGTTGCCGTACTGGAAGGTCTTGGTAATTTTTGCCACGTGGGTGTATTCCTTGGAGAGCGTGCTTGGTTGAACCGGGCAAGGCCCATGCCTCGACCGGGTGGCCATCGCGTCGATGGCCGGGGAAAAACCTTGGATCCGCAAAGGACGAAACGGCGCAAACAAACTGTCGTTGCTTCTTTGCGTTTTTCGCGTTCTTTGCGGACAAAAACGTTGATTTGTCACGTCAAAAAACAAGACCGCGGCGCATCGCTGCGCCGCGGTCGGTGATTGTTTAGCGGCGCAGACCGAGTTTCTGGATCAGTGCCTTGTAACGGTCGGCGTCCTTGCGGTGCAGGTAGTCGAGCAGGCTGCGACGGCGGTTGACCATCATCAGCAGGCCGCGCCGGCTGTGGTGGTCTTTCTTGTGGATCTTGAAGTGACCGGAGAGCATCTCGATGCGTGCGGTGATCAGTGCGACCTGGACTTCCGGCGAACCGGTGTCGTTGTCGGCGCGCTTGTTCTCTTCGATGACCTTGCTGGTGTCGATGGACATGATGTGACCTCTTGGATGCGGAACCTGCAGGAACGCCACTGCCAGAGCGATAGTGTCTGGAACAGCCGATCGGCAATGCCGGTCGAGCGCACCGCGTGGTTCGCCGTGAACTAAAGGGATGCAACGGGCCGAAAATCGGCCGCGGAATTGTAACTTCCGGGGCCTTGCGGAACAAGGACTTGGTGCCGTTTTCTCGTCATTCCCGCGAAGACGGGATGACGAGCAAACGCAATCCGCCTTGCAGACAGCAAGTAGGGCGGGTCTTGACCCGTCACGCTCTACCGGAAGAGCCGCGGGTCGAGACCCGCCCTACTTGCTTGCGGAACAAGGACTTGGTGCCGTTGCTCGTCATTCCCGCGAAGACGGGATGACGAGCAAACGCAATCCGCCTTGCAGAGCGCGTAGGGCGGGTCTTGACCCGCCACGCTCTACCGGAAGAGCCGCGGGTCGAGACCCGCCCTACTTGCTTCTTCTCCACCTTCACAAAACCCCGGGTATCGCCTTCGGCTCCACCCGGACTACGCACGCACCGGCAAGCGGAGGTCATTCAAAAAATCCTCAGTTCTGCGCAGCCGGAGAGGTTGGGTGAGGATCCGGCTCCTGTGTTGCCGGCAATGATTCCTGTCGTTTGGCTGCCTGCGTCACCGCCCATGCAAACAAGCGTTGCGGATGCAGATGGCCCGCATCGTCGATATTGCCCAGGCCCAGGACGCGGCCCGTCTCGCCGTAGATCGCGACTTCACCCGATGACCTGAACACGTCATCCGAAACGCCCTGCCCCTGCCCCAACCGCTGCGCCTGTGCCTGGGTCACGCGGACCTCCGGCCATGCGGTCATGCCGGCCTCGATCGGCAGCAGGCAGGCTTCGAGGCTGCGCTCGCTGCGCCCCGCCAGTGCCTGCAGCTCCTCCAGCGTCCACATGCGCGGATCGCGGAATGGATCGACCCAGAGCCGGCGCAGTTGCGCGACGTGCGCGCCGCAGCCCAAAGCTTCGCCGAGGTCGCGAACGAGGCTGCGCACATACGTGCCCGAGCCGCACTCCACATGCAGGCGCAACCTCCGCACATCGCCATCCAGCAGGTCGGCCGCGGACAGCAGGTCGAAGGCGTGGACGTCGATCGCGCGTGCGTCGACTTCAACGATCTCACCGCGGCGCGCCTTCGCATACAACGGTTCGCCGCCGCGCTTGAGCGCCGAATAGATCGGCGGACGTTGCTGGATGCGTCCGGTCAATGCGCGCAAGGCGGTGTCGATGGTGTCGATGCTCAACGGCGGCACCGGCCGTTCGCGCAGCGGCTGGCCTTCGGCGTCGTCGGTATCGGTGGTGGTGCCAAGCGCCGCGACGGTCGTGTACGCCTTGCGCGCACCGAGCAGTCCGCCGGCAATCTTGGTGGCCTCACCGAAACAAATCGGGAGCAGACCCGTGGCGAGTGGATCCAGGCTGCCCGTGTGTCCGCCCTTGTCGGCACGGAACAAATGACGCACGCGTTGCAAGGCCTGGTTGGAGCTTAATCCTTGCGGCTTGTCCAGCAGCAGGATGCCGTCGAGTTTGCGGAAGTGGGTGCGCGGCTTTTGGCCCATCGCGGCATTGTAGGAGCGAATCGTGGTGACGGTGCAGTTGTGCTTTGGTAGGTGCGAATGCATTCGCACGCTTTCCAGTCGGCTACAGACAAAAAAAGAACGTGCGAATGAATTCGCACCTACAGAAAACGATCACTCGGGTTTTTCGGATTCGCCGTCGTCCTGCAAATCCGGATGGTCGCGCAACAGGTTGTCGATGCGTTCGCCGCGATCGACCGAGTCGTCGTAGTGGAAATGCAGTTCCGGCACATGCCGCAGTTTCATCGCACGTCCCAGCTGGTAGCGGATTTCCTTTGCGTGTTCCTTGAGGCCCTTGACTGCTTCTGCGGAACGCTCGGCCTGCAGCGCGGTGACGAAGACCTTGGCGTGCGCCAGGTCGCGTGTGACCTCGACATCCGACACGCTGACAGAAGGCAGCCCATGCTCGCGCACGGCATCATGCACCAGCGTGCCGAGGTCGCGGCGGAGCTGGGCGGAGACGCGATCACTGCGGTGGAAGGTTTTTTGAGCCATTGAACTGGGATCGGCTGGTGGTGGGTTGGTGGTGGGTTGGTGGTTGGTGGTGTGTGGTTGGTGGCAAAGGAAGAACTTCCTGCCAACCACCAACCATCCATCACGAACCTGCAATTACAACGTGCGCTGTACTTCAATCCGCTCGAAGCACTCGATCTGGTCGCCCGGCTTGACGTCGTCGTAGCGCTTGACGCCGATGCCGCACTCGGTGCCATTGCGTACTTCGTCGACGTTCTCCTTGAAGCGGCGCAGCGACTCCAGCTCGCCCTCGAACACCACCACGCTGTCGCGCAGCACGCGGATCGGCTTGTGACGCTTGACCACGCCCTCGACCACCATGCAGCCAGCCACCGCGCCGAACTTGGAACTGCGGAACACGTCGCGCACTTCCGCGGTGCCGATGATCTCTTCGCGGATCTCCACCCCGAGGATGCCGGACGCAACCTGCTTCACCTGATCGATGACGTCATAGATGATCGAGAAGTAACGCAGATCGACGCCGTTGGATTCGATGACGCGGCGTGCCGAGGCATCGGCGCGCACGTTGAAACCGATGATGGTCGCCTTCGACGTCACCGCCGAGTTGGCATCGGATTCGGTGATGCCACCGACGCCCGAACCGATCACGTTGATGCGGATGGCATCGGTCGACAGCGCCGTCAGCGCCTCGCGCAGGGCCTGCACCGAACCCTGCACGTCGGCCTTGATCACCAGGTTGAGCGACAGCTGGCCTTCGCCCTGCTGACCCATCTGCGCCATGATGTCTTCCATGCGATTGCCGGGCACGGCGACCATGCGCGACTCGCGCCGCTTCACGTCGCGTTGCTGCGCGACTTCCTTGGCCAGGCGTTCGTCCGCGACGACGACAAAGTCATCGCCCGCATCCGGCACGCCGGACAAGCCGAGCACCTGCACCGGGATCGACGGCCCCGCTTCGGGCACCTGCAATCCGTTTTCGTCGAACAGCGCACGCACGCGGCCGTATTGCACGCCGCACACCAGGTAATCACCTTTCTTCAGCGTGCCCTGTTGCACCAGCACCGTCGCGACCGGGCCGCGGCCCTTGTCGAGCGAGGATTCGATGACCACGCCGGTGGCGCGCGCATCGGTGACGGCGGTGAGTTCCAGCACTTCGGCCTGTAGCAACACGGCATCCAGCAACGCGTCGATGCCCTGGCCGGTCTTGGCCGAGACTTCCACGAATTGCGTATCGCCACCGAATTCCTCGGCAACGACATCGTGTGCCAGGAAGCCATTCTTGACCTGCGATGGGTCGGCATCGGACTTGTCGATCTTGTTGACGGCGATGATCAGCGGCACCTTGGCCGCCTTCGCGTGCTGCACGGCCTCGATGGTCTGCGGCATGACGCCGTCGTCGGCCGCGACCACCAGGATCACGATGTCGGTGAGTTTTGCGCCACGCGCGCGCATCTGCGTGAATGCGGCGTGGCCGGGCGTATCCAGGAAACTGATGACGCCCTTGTCGGTTTCGACGTGGTACGCACCGATGTGCTGGGTTATGCCGCCGGCTTCTCCGGAGGCAACCTTGGTGCGGCGGATGTAATCCAGCAATGAAGTCTTGCCGTGATCGACATGGCCCATGATGGTGACCACCGGCGGACGCGCGGTCCTGTCGCCCTGCACTTCCTCGGCGTGTGCCAGCAATTCGATTTCGGCATCGTCGCCGCCGGCGCGAACCGCGGTGTGACCGAGTTCTTCAGCAACCAGCACGGCGGTGTCGTGATCGATGGTCTGGGTAATGGTGGCCATCACGCCCATCTTGAACAGCGTCTTGACCACGTCGCCGCCCTTGAGCGCAAGCTTCTGCGCGAGATCGGCCACGGTGATCGCATCACCGATGGCGATTTCGCGCACGATCGGCGCGGTGGGCCGCGAGAAACCGTGCGCACCGCCGCCACTGCGCGCCTGTTCGGCCTGGCGCCTGGGCTTGGGCTTGCCGCGCGCGGTGGAACGTCGCGCGCGATCGGTGGCGCTGAGGTGCAGCTGGCCGGCAAAGCGGCTGGCGCTATCGTCGTCCTCGACGCCCGCGACCATGGCGTGCGAGCCGCGTGTCTTGTGCTTGGGCGTGCCGCGGTCCTCGCTGCGCGGGGCTTCGTTACGCAGCGCCGGCTTGGGCGCGCCATGATGTCCAGGCTTGGGCTTGGGGGTTTCCTCGAGGGCCTCGACTTCGGCCACTGCGACTGCCGCGATTTTTTCCGCCGCGGCCGCTTCCTGCAGGCGCTTGCGCTCGGCGATCTCGTCGGCGCGACGCTTGTCATCCTCGGCCAGCTTCTGCTGCTCGGTCAGGTTGCGCTGGCGCGATTCCTCGAGCTTGCGCAATGCATCCGCGCGCTCGTCTGTCACCGGCGGCGCTTCCATTTCGCCGGCCTTGAAGTAGGTGCGCTTCTGGCGCACTTCCACCGCAACCGTGCTGCGGGTCTTGCCACCGCCGACCGTGAGTTCCTGCACCTTGCGCCGGTTGAGCGTGATCTTCTTCGGCGCGGTCACATCCTCGGCCGGCTTGTCGCCCTTGCCATGCGCGCGCTTGAGGAAGCCCAGCAGCTTCATCTTTTCGATGCTGGTCACGACCTGGTCGGGACCCTCGAAGGCCATGCCGGCCTCGGCCAGCTGCTCGAGCAGTTTCTCGACCGGTGCATTCACCAGTTCGGCCAGCTTGCGGATTGTGGTTTGCTGCGACATTCGGTTTCCGTTTCGTTGCGTTGGGCTTGCAGCCCGCGGCACTCAAGTGGCGATTGTAGGGCGGGTCTCGACCCGCCGCTCTTGGTCCGCCGGGCACACGAGGCATGGCGGGCACATCGCACGGCGGGTCAAGACCCGCCCTACGCTAATTATTCAAACCAGTGCTTGCGCGCCTCCATGATCAGCGCGGCGGCGCGCTCGGCGTCCATGTCCTCAATGTCGGTGATCTCATCGACGGCAAGATCGGCCAGGTCGTCGCGGGTACGCACGCCGCGAGAGGCGAGGATGTAGGCCGTGGCCTCGTCCATGCCCTCGAGCGTCAACAGGTCTTCGGCCGGCTTGTGCTCGTCGAGTTCCTCCTCGACCGCCAAGGCGTCGTTGAGCAACGCATCGCGCGCGCGCGAACGCAGTTCCTCGACGATGTCCTCGTCGAAGCCCTCAACCGCCAGCAATTCGCCAACCGGGACATAGGCGATTTCCTCGACCGTGCTGAAACCCTCGGCAACCAGGATGCCGGCGATTTCCTCGTCGACCTCGAGCTTGTCGACGAACAACTGGCGCGCGGTGGCCTGCTCGGATTCGGATTTCGCGGCGACCTGGTCCTGCGTCATCACGTTGAGCTGCCACCCGGTCAGGCGGCTGGCGAGGCGCACGTTCTGGCCGCCCTTGCCGATCGCCTGCGCCAGGCGCTCCTCGGCGACGGCGAGATCCATCGAGTGGTTCTCTTCGTCGACGATGATCGATTGGACTTCGGCCGGTGCCATCGCGTTGATGACGAACTGCGCGGCGTTTTCGCTCCACAGGATGATGTCGACGCGCTCGCCATTGAGTTCGTTGGACACCGCCTGCACGCGCGAACCGCGCATGCCGATGCAGGCACCGATGGGGTCGGTGCGGGTGTCGTGCGCGAGCACCGCGATCTTGGCGCGGTCGCCGGGATCACGTGCGCAGGCCTTGATCTCGACGAGATCCTGGCCGACTTCGGGCACTTCCAGCTTGAACAGCTCCATCATGAATTCGGGCGCGGCGCGGCTGATGAACAGCTGCGGGCCGCGCGGCTCGGTGCGCACGTCATACAGGTAGCCGCGGACGCGATCGCCTGCGCGCAGCACGTCGCGCGGGATGCCCTTGTCCTTGGGGATGAACGCCTCGGCATTGCCGCCGAGGTCGACAAAGATATTGCCGCGCTCGGCGCGCTTGACGGTGCCGGTGACCAGTTCGCCGACGCGATCCTTCCACGCATCCACCACCTGTGCGCGCTCGGCCTCGCGCACGCGCTGCACGATGACCTGCTTGGCGGCCTGCGCGGCGATGCGTCCGAAATCGACGTTGTCGATCTGCTCCTCGATGAAATCGCCGACTTCCGCGCCTTCGCTTTCATCGACGGCGTCCATCAGGCGCACCTGGCGATCAGGCGATTCCATCACCACGTCGTCGGCCACGACTTCCCAGCGGCGGAAGGTTTCGTAACCGCCGTCTTCCGGGTCGATCGCGACGCGGACGTTGACGTCCTGCTCGGGGTAACGCTTCTTTGCGGCCGACGCCAGCGCGGCTTCGATCGCCTCGAAGATCACGTCGATGGGCACGCCTTTTTCATTGGCCACCGCGTCGACTACCAGCAACAGTTCCTTGCTCATCTAGATTTACTCCGCACTGGACGGCTTGCGCGCCGTCGGCTTGTTGATGTGAGGCTTCTTGTTCATGTGAGGCTGGCCGGACTTGCGGGGCGCATGTCCGGGTTTTGGCTTGGTGGCGGCGAAACCGAGCGCGGCCCAGTCGGGCACGAGCTTCGCCCTCTCGATATTGTCGAAAGCGATCTGGACATCGTTGCCATCGACGTTGAACACGACCGAGGCGTCATCGACGCGGGCGATCGCGCCCTGAAGGCGGCGGCGTCCGTCCTGCGGCAGCTTCATCGTGACCTTCGCGGTTTCGCCGATGAAGCGCGCGAACTGTGGCAGCGTGAACAAGGGACGATCCAGCCCGGGCGACGAGACTTCGAGCGTGTAGTTGCTGCTGATCGGATCTTCGACGTCGAGTTGCGCCGACACTTCACGGCTCACTGCTTCGCAGTGCTCGATGCCGACGTGGCGGCCTTCGCCTGCGTCCGCCGGCACGTCGATGTAAAGGCGCAGCACCGCGCTGCCGGGCGTTGACAGGTAGTCGATCCCGAGCAATTCCAGGCCCAGCGACGCAATGGTCGGCGTCAGCAGGTCGGCGATGTGTTGCGCTTTGTCCATCGATCCTTGCAGTCACTTGATACTTGAAATAACTGAATCCCAGAAACAACAAGGGGCCCATTGGGCCCCTTCCGGTGTTGCTATGTTTCCCGGTGCCGCTGCGCTGGCGCGCATCGACGAAGCCCTCGCGTTTCCTCAATAAAAAAGCCTCGCATGGAGGCTTTTCATACCGCTGAAAAGCGTGGTAGCGGGGGCAGGATTTGAACCTGCGACCTTCGGGTTATGAGCCCGACGAGC
>JBBJNO010000238.1:0-4103 GCA_037720875.1 Luteimonas sp.
CGTTGGTATCCGCGCAGGCAAACGATGAGGAAATGATCGATCACGGGTCCTGAACAAGGCGGCAGGCAACCTTTCGCGGGTTGCCGCTCCAGGCAACGTAGGCTATAACACCCCGCTTTCCCGCCTCAAGGGAACGAAAAGGACAGTCGCAAGTGGCAGCAAAGAAACCCGTCAAGAAGGCTGTCAAACAGGCAGCCAAGCCCGCAGCGAAGAAAGTTGTTGCGAAAAAACCCGCTCCGAAGAAAGCCGTCGCCAACAAGTCGGCCCAAAAAGTCGTGAAGCCGGCCGTCAAGAAGCCGGCCATCAAGAAGCCGGCCGCCAAGAAGCCTACAGCCAAGAAAGCTGCACCGCCGAAGGCCGTGAAGAAACCCGTCGCTAAAAAGCCGGCTGCCAAGGCCGTTGCGAAAAAAGTAGCGCCAGCCAAGAAAGCACTCCCGATCAAGAAGGCCGCGACCGCGAAAACCGCGTCGAAACCTGCAGCGGTAAAAGCGCCAGCTGTAAAAGTCCCGGCTGTAAACGTCCCGGCTGTCAAAGTCCCAGCCGTCAAAGCGCCCGCCGTGCAGGCGCCTGTCATAAAGGCACCGGCCAAGGCACCGGTGGCAAAGACGGCCGCTTCGGTCAAGCCAGCTGTTGCTCCGGCCGCGACGAAACCAGCTGCTGCCAAAGCAGTGGCCGCGCCAGCGCCATCGGATGCGCCTGCAACCAAAAAGGCGACATCGTCCAGGAAAGGCGCCGCTGCGGGCGCTGCAGCCCCGACGCCCACCTTCCGTCCGCCAGCAGTGCGCCCGACCGGCAAGGTCGCGGTGGCCGTCGCGGCCAGGCCGAAGGCGCCCACGCCCAAGGGCAAGATCAAGGTCGTCGCCTACAAGAACGACGACGCCACTGGTCGCCCGATCGTGCCCAATGGTTACAAGCCGGCCAAGGACGAGGAATACATGAGCGCGTTGCAGCTCGAGTATTTCCGTCAGCGCCTGGCCAATTGGCGCGAAGACCTGGTCGAGGAATCCAAGCAGACCATCGAGAACCTGAAGGACGAAGTGCGCGACGTCGGCGATGAAGCCGAACGCGCGACCCGCGAAACCGAGAACTCGCTGGAACTGCGCACCCGCGACCGCTATCGCAAGCTGATCGGCAAGATCGACAGCACGCTGCGCCGCCTTGATGAGGGCGATTACGGCTTCTGTGTCGATACCGGTGAGGAGATCGGTCTCGAACGCCTGGAAGCGCGACTCACGGCCGAACGCATGATCGATGCGCAGGAGCGCTGGGAACATATGCAGAAGCAGCAGGGCGATTGACCGTTGATGGTTGTAGTTGGCGAACAAAGCCCCGCGGTTGGGGGGCTTTTTTGTTACCGTTTTTTTGTAGGAGCGGCTTCAGCCGCGAGCACTCGCGCCGTCTTAATTCCGACAAGTGACGGCTACTCACGATCACCAACTGGCGACACTCGCGGCTGAAGCCGCTCCTACAAGAGTGCTTCGTATTGCGTTATTGCAAGTCGTGAAGATCCAGTCTGCGCAGTTTCGGCGCAAGTTTCGCGGTAGCCGCGACCACGCCCAGCGTCATCAGCCCGCCGAAGATGACCGACGGCACCAGGCCCAGGATCCTCGCCGCCAGCCCCGACTCAAACGCGCCCAGTTCGTTGGACGATCCAATGAAGATGCCATTGATCGACGACACGCGGCCACGCAGGTGATCGGGCGTCGCCAGTTGCAGGATGGTCGAGCGGATCACCACCGATACGCCATCACACATGCCCGACAGCAGCAGCATCAATGCCGACAGCCACAATGCGCGCGACAGCGCAAAACCGATGATGCACAGGCCGAAACCCGCGACGGCCCACAACAGCAATTTGCCGGCATTGCGCTGCGGCGGCCGCCGCGCCAGCCACACGCCGACCAGCACCGCGCCCGCTGCAGGCGCGGCGCGCAGGATGCCGAGCGCCTCTGGACCGTAATCCAGGATCTCGCTGATGAACGCGGGCAGCAAGGCAACCGCGCCACCAAACAACACCGAAAACATGTCGAGCGCCTGTGCACCAAGCACCACCTGGTTGTTGAAGACGAAGCGCAGGCCCTCGCCGATGCTCTTGAACACCGGGGCGGGGTCGGCCGGCAGGGCGGGCTCGGTGACGCGCACCATCATGATCGCGATCGCCGCGGCGGCCGCGAAGGCGGCGGCGACCAGATACGTCGTCGTCAATCCCTGCCAGGCGATCAACAGGCCTCCCAGCGCCGGCCCAAGCACCAATCCGCTCTGCATGACCACGCTGCCGATGCCCGCGCCACGCGCGAATTGCGCGCGCGGCAGCACGCGCGCGAACAGGGCGTTGTAGACCGGGCCGAGGAAGGCGCGGACCACGCCGTTCAACGCGATCGCGACATAGATCGTGACGGTGCCGAAGGCAGGCAACGTGTCACTGGCCACGCCCGCCAGCATCAATGTGGTCAGCAACAGGCCGATGCAGGCGAACATCCCGAGTTTGCGTCGAGGCAGGTGATCCACGGCATGGCCTGCGAACAACGCGAAACAGAAATACGGGATGACTTCGGCCAGGCCGATCAGTCCCAGCGCCAGCGCGTCGCGGGTGATCTGGTAGATCTGCCAGCCGACCGTGACGGCGACGATCTGGTACGACAGCATCGCCAGCAGGCGATAAAACAGCAGGCCGGTGAAGCCCCGGTTATGCAGCAACGATGTCGTATGGACGATCGCCGTACTCACGCGGCGCGTTGTGCGGTGTCGCGGATGGCCGCGATCAATGCGGCGAGGCCGTTGGTGCGGGTCGGCGACAAGTGCTTGGCCAAGCCGACTGCGGCGATGTAATCGGGATCGGTGGCGAGGATTTCACTGGCGGGGCGTCCTGAATACACACGCAGCGCGAGGTAGATCAGGCCAGAGACGATGGCGGAATCGCTGATGGCCGCGAAGTCGAGGCGCGTGGCGTCGCCAGACGGGACGATCCAGACCATCGACTGGCATCCGTGCAGGCGATGCTGTTCGGTCTTCCACTCTTCGGGAAAGGACGGCAGCTTGCGGCCGAGGTCGATCAGGTACTGGTAGCGCTCGGACCAGTCGTTGAAGAATGCGAATTCTTCGGCGATGGTGGCTTGCGCATCGGCCGCGGTGGGTTCGAGGGGGAAAGCGTTGTCGTTCAACTGAACTGATCTCGATATCGTCATGACTGTTGAAAACCCCACGGAGGCAGGGGTCCAGGCCAGCTCTTCGTAGGAGCGGCTTTAGCCGCGCGCCTTTGATCTTTCGTTGACCATGCGTAAGCGCTCGCGGCTGAAGCCGCTCCTACGAACACTGATGCAACTTTATGCCTTCGCAGGATGGCGTCCGTAACAATTATGCGCGTTTCCAGCGCACACCCTGTGCCGTGTCTTCCAGCAGAACGCCTTCCGCGGCGAGCTGGTCGCGAATGGCATCGGAACGGGCGAAATCGCGGCTCGTTTTCGCGGCGCTGCGCTCGTCGATCAGCGACTGGATGCGTCGATCGTCTTCATTATTCTGCGCCACGCCACGTGCGAACCATTGCACTGGTGTCTGTTGCAACAATCCCAGCGCCAGACCTGCGCCCAACAGTTCACCCTTCAGTCGCGCCCGGTCCTCGATGGACTCGGCCTTGCGCGCCTCACCGGCGATCCGTGCCATCTCCGCAAGCGCTTGCGGCGTGTTGAGGTCGTCATCCAGCGCGGTTTCGATGGCAACCGGGATCACCCGCGCCGCATCGACATCATTCAAGTCCCGCAATGTCCCGTACAACCGGTCCAGCGTCCTGACCGATTGCTCGATCAACCCATCTGACCATTCCAGCGGCTGCCGGTAATGCGCCGACAGCAGCGCATACCGCAGCGCTTCGGGCGGATGCGCGCGAACCAGGTCATGCACCTTTTCGATGTTGCCTAACGATTTCGACATCTTCGCGCCACCGAAATTCAGCATGCCGTTGTGCAGCCAGAACCGCGCGAAGATCTTGCCGCCATGCGCGCATTCGCTCTGTGCGATTTCGTTCTCGTGATGCGGAAACTGCAGGTCGATACCGCCGGCATGGATGTCGATGGTCTCGCCCAGATGCGCCGCCGCCATCGCCGAGC
>JBBJNO010000239.1:0-4099 GCA_037720875.1 Luteimonas sp.
GAATGCTGGCCTGTCACGCCGGAGGTCGCGGGTTCGAGTCCCGTCCACTCCGCCAGTTTTCGAGGAACGCCGAAAGGCGTTCCTTTTTTTTGTCGGCGACAAATTGGTTGCCCCTGCTTGCCATCTTGCACGCGCGGCAACAGCCCTGTTTGCCAGCCTCCTGAACGCGCGAAGCACGGTAAACTGCGCGGCTCCGAATCAACGCGCGCCCGACGATGCTGCAGAAACTCCGCGAAAAATCCTCTGGTTGGCTGGCCATCGCCATCCTCGCCGTGCTGATTGTCCCGTTCGCACTGTTCGGCCTGGACCAGTACATCGTGCAGCGCGTTGATACCTATGCGGCGCGCATCCAGGCGCCACCGACGTGGTGGACATCGGCCCCGTCGTGGTGGCCTGTTTCCATGGCGTGGGACACGCAGGAGATCAGTTCCGATGAGTTCCGCGAACGTCTTGAGCAATCGCGGCAACAACAACGCGCAGCAGAAGGCGCCGCGTTCGACAACAAGGTCTTTGAAAGCGTCGACAACAAACGCCGCATCCTCGACCAGATGATCGACGAGCGCGTGATGCGCATGGCCGCCGATCGCAATGGCATTGCCATTGGCGATACCGCGGTGCGCGACACCATCCAGGGACTGCCCGAATTCCAGGTCAACGGCAAGTTCGATCCGCAGCGTTACCAGCTGTCGCTGGCCTCGCTGGTGCCGTCGCGCACGCCGGTCCAGTTCGAGCAAGTGGTTCGGGAAAGCCTGCAACAGTCGATCCTGGCCGGACGCATCGCCGAATCCTCGTTCGTCACCAAAAGCGAGCTGGATCGCCTGCTGTCCTTGCTGGGCGAACAACGCGATGTGTCCTTTGTGATGCTGCCGCAGCCAGCGCCGGACATGGGCGCGGTCAGCGCCGACGAGATGCAGCGCTGGTACAAGACGCATGTGCGCGAGTACCGCGCGCCCGAATCGGTCTTGATCGAATACATCGAGCTCAGCGCGGCAAACCTGCCGGGGGCCGTCGTCGATGAAGCCGAACTGCTGGTCCGTTACGAAAAGGACAAGGCGAAATTCGTGGAGGGCGAACAACGCCTGGCTTCGCACATCCTGATCAAGGTCGATCCCAAGGCCGATGCCGCCGCACAGAAGGTCGCGGAAGGCAAGGCCACGCAACTCGTCGCGCAGGCAAAGCAGGCTGGCAGCAATTTCGCCGCGCTCGCGCGCGCCAATTCGGACGACACCGGCTCCAAGGTCAGTGGCGGCGACCTGGGCTGGATCGCGCGCGATGGCAGCCTGGTCAAGCCGTTCGAGGACGCGTTGTTCGCGATGGAGTCCGGCGACATCATCGGGCCGGTCAAGACCGACTTTGGCTACCACGTGATCCAGCTGCGCGAGCTCAAGGCCGGCCAGCAGATGCCGTTCGAGCAGGCGCGCGAACAGATGCTGCGCGAATCGGGCGAAGCCGATCGCGAACGCGCGTTCAATGAGCTGGCGGGGCGACTGGTCGATCTGGTCTACAAGAATCCGAACTCGCTGGCGCCGGCGGCCAGCGAGCTCAACCTGCAGGTGCGGGACGCCGGACCGTTCCCGCGTGGCGGTGGCAGTGGGATCCTCGCGAACCCGGCCGTGCAGCGTGCCGCGTTCTCCACCACGCTGATCCAGGATGGCACCGTCAGTGACCCGATCGAGATCGCACCCAACCACTCCGTGCTGATCCGGGTGAAGCAGCATCAGCCTGAGCGGGCGCTGCCACTCGCCGACGTGCGCGATCGCGTGATTGCCGGGATCCGGGGCGAGCGCAGCGACAAGGCGGCCCGGACGGCCGCGGATGCAATGCTCGCGCGGGTGGCCAAAGGCGAGACCTTGCAGGCCGTGGCCGCAGCGCAGCAACTTGCCACCAGCAATGTGCCGGATGTCCCGCGTGGCGCGCCGTTGCCCAGTGCGCAGGCCAACGCGGCGTTCTTCAGCGTGCCGCGTCCGGTTGCAGGCAAGGTCTCCACCGGCAAGGTGCAGCTCGACGATGGCAGTTATGTCGTCTTCGCCGTCAGCAAGGTGCAAGCGGGCGATCTGGCGAGCATGCCTGCCCAGCAACGCACCCTGCTGCAGCAGCAACTCGTGCAAGTGAATGGCCAGGAAGCGGCCCAGAATTATGTCTCGGCATTGCGCAGGCAGATGAAAACGCTGGTGGCGGAAGACCGCCTCTGATTGTTGCGCGCTTGCGACAAGACAAGCCCGGCATTCGCCGGGCTTTTTTGTCCGTTACTGGATGCCCGTCATCCCGAGGATGTTGTAACCCGCATCAACATACGTCACTTCGCCAGTGACGCCGGCGGCCAGGTCGGAACACAGGAATGCGGCGACGTTGCCGACATCCTCGATGGTGACGGTACGCCGCAGCGGCGCGTTCTCCTCGACATGGCCGAGGATCTTGCGGAAGCCGGAAATACCGGCGGCGGCGAGGGTCTTGATCGGGCCGGCGGAGATGGCGTTGACGCGGGTGCCTTCCGGGCCCAGGTTGTAGGCAAGGTAACGCATGGTCGCTTCCAGGCTTGCCTTGGCCACGCCCATCACGTTGTAGCTCGCCAGCGCGCGTTCGGAGCCGAGGTAGGTCAAGGTCAGGATCGAGCCGTTACGGCCGGACATCAGTGGGCGCGCGGCCTTGGCCATCGCTGCGAGCGAATACGCCGAGACGTCATGCGCAATGGCGAAGTTTTCGCGGGTGAGGCCATCCAGGAATTGGCCGGCGATGGCTTCGCGCGGCGCGAATGCGATCGCGTGGACGAGGATATCGAAGCCGTCCCAGTGCTTGCCCAGCTGTTCGAGGCACGCGGCGATCTGGGCATCGTCGGCGACGTCCAGAGGAATGACGATGTCGCTGCCGTATTCCTTCGCGGCGCGCTCCACACGCGTCTTCAGCTTGTCGTTCTGATAAGTAAACGCGAGTTCCGCGCCTTCGCGATGCATGGCCTCGGCGATGCCGCTGGCGATGGAACGCTCGCTGGCGATGCCGGTGATCAGCGCGCGCTTGCCTTGCAGAAAACCCATGTCGTTGCCTTGCGGTTGCGGTCGAAGGCGCCAGTGTGCCGCCGCGGCTACTCGCCGTCGAGTTTGAGCGCCATGCCGGGCTTGAGCGTGCTGCTGGTAGTGAGCCCGTTGCGACGCAGCAGCTCGCCGGTACCGAGTCTGTAGTGGCGGGCGATGGTGGAGGCCGATTCGCCGCGCTTCACGATGTGTGTGCGCGCATTGCCCGCGTTGGCGGGAATCGCCGCCACGACATCGGGCGTCAGTGTCGTGTCGGGTGGGGCGAGGATTGTGGCGATGTCAGTCGCGGCGCCGTTGTCGGCATCGCTGACGGCCGTGTTCGCGATCGCGGGCGCAGGCGCCAGCACCCGCAGCGCGCGATCGACGCGCTGCACGCGGCCTCCGGCAAACGCGGGGTTCATGCGCTTGAGGGACGTCGCATCGATGCCGCGCTGCGCGGCCCAGGCGTCGAGTTGCGTGACGTTGGGCGGCAGGACTTCGGCGGTGAGCACTGGAACCTGGCGGTCGATGGCGCGCATCCAGCCGTCGCGATCCTCGGCCTGCTTGATCAGGCAGGACAACGCCCGCAGCTTCTGCACGTACGCCTGGGTGATGCCGGACAGGCCGACCAGTTTTTCCGGTTGCGCGTTGCGTGCGTTCTGGCCGCTGCGGCGCAGCGATTGCAGCACGCGATACTCGCCCGCGTTGTAGGCCATCACCGCCAGCCGCCAATCGCCGGCGAACATCCCGTGCAATGTCTTGAGGTAACGCACGGCCGCCTTGGTCGAATCGACCGGCGACAGGCGGCCGTCGTAGCCGGCGCGGATCGGGATCTGGTGGTTGCGCGCGGTCACGCCAATGAACTGCCACAAGCCCGCCGGCCCACTGGCGCTGTGCGCGCCGGGCTTGTAACCGCTTTCGACGAACGGGATCAACGCGAATTCGGTTGGCAGGTTCGCCTCGCGCACGGCATCGACGACGTAGCCGAACAGCGGCATCACATCGTCGGTCTTGGCGGCCATCTGTTTCGGCGCATTGGCGTAATGCGCCCGCCAGCGTGGACTGCCGTCGGCGGTGCAACTCGGGTCGGC
>JBBJNO010000240.1:0-1060 GCA_037720875.1 Luteimonas sp.
GGTAAAGCCCATCGCGCCCAGGTGCGCTCCTACAGTCATGTTCACAGCAAACCCTTTGCCTTCAGCGCCGCGACCAGCTCCGCCGCATCCTTGACCATCACGCCCTTGCCGCGTTTCGGCGGCGCGGCGTAGTGCGTGGTCTTGAGCGTGTCGCCGGAATCCACGCCCAGATCGGCAAAGGCGATGGTCTCCAGCGGCTTGCTCTTGGCCTTCATGATGTCCGGCAGCTTGATGAAGCGCGGCTGGTTGAGGCGCAGGTCGGTGGTGATCACCGCGGGCAAATCGACTTCCAGTGTTTCCAGGCCGGCATCGACCTCGCGCGTGACCGTGGCCTTGCCGTCGGCCACCTCGAGCTTGGATGCGAACGTCGCCTGCGGGCGGCCCCACAGCGTGGCCAGCATCTGCCCGGTCTGGTTGGCGTCGTCGTCGATGGCCTGCTTGCCGAGCAGGACGATGTCGGGCTGTTCCCTCTCGATCAGCTTCAGCAGCGTGCGCGCCGCGGTCAGCGGCTGCATCGGCTGATCGGTGACCACATGGATGGCGCGGTTCGCGCCCATCGCCAGGCCGTTGCGCAGGTGCGCCTGGGCATCGGCCGGGGCGATCGTGGCGACGATGACTTCGGTGGCGATGCCCTTGTCGCGCAGCCGCAGCGCCTCTTCCAGCGCGATCTCGTCGAACGGGTTGGCCGACAGCTTGACGCCGTCGGTGACCACGCCGGACCCGTCCGGCTTGACCTGGATGCGGACGTTGTAGTCCACCACGCGCTTGTAGCCGACGAGAATCTTCACCGTGCTGGAATCCTTGTGGACGGGCGCACCCGCAAGCGGTGGCCTGGAGACGGAAACCGCGATTTTACCGGTTTGCCGCGTCATCGCGCACACGACGCGTGCATCGGTCCACGCTGCAGGCACGGGAACGCGGCTGATAAGCTGCTTTCCTCCCTCGAATCTGGACCACGCGATGCTCCATCCGGTCATCCTCAGTGGCGGCAGCGGCTCGCGCCTGTGGCCGCTGTCGCGGCAGAACCTGCCCAAGCAATTCCTGTCGCTGATCGGCGACC
>JBBJNO010000240.1:1070-4059 GCA_037720875.1 Luteimonas sp.
AGACGGTGCTGCGCGCCAATGCATTGGGCGCCGCGCAGCCGCCGGTCACCGTGTGCAGTGAAGACCACCGGTTCATGGTCGGCGAGCAACTACAGGCGGTCGGTGTCGCCAATGGCGGCATCCTGCTGGAACCGGTCGCGCGCAACACCGCGCCCGCCATCGCGCTGGCGGCGTTGCACCTGGCCGCCACGGATGCCGATGCCACCATGCTGGTGCTCCCGGCCGACCACCTCATCGAAGATGAAGCCGCGTTCCGCCGTGCCGTCGATGCGGCGGCGTCGCTGGCCGAACAAGGCTGGCTGGTCACCTTCGGCATCCAGCCCGACTACGCCGAAGTCGGATACGGCTATATCGCCCGTGGCGAAGCGCTGTCGGACACCGGTTATGGCGTGTCGCGCTTCGTCGAAAAACCCGACCTGGCGACGGCGCAAGGGTATGTCGACGCGGGTACCTATGCCTGGAACTCCGGCATGTTCCTGTTCAAGGCGCAGCGTTATCTGGACGAATTGCAGCGCCACGCGCCGGGGATTTTCGCTGCCGCCCACGCCGCGTTCGCATCGGCGCAAACCGACTTGGATTTCATCCGCGTCGACAAGGATGCGTTCGCCGCGAGCCCAGGCGACTCGATCGATTATGCGGTGATGGAGCACACCGACCGCGCCGCCGTGGTGCCGGTGAGTTGCGGTTGGAGCGATATCGGCTCGTGGTCCTCACTGTGGTCGGTGGCCGCGCGCGATGCCGACGGCAATCGCCACGAAGGCGATGTTATTTCCATCGACACCCGCAACAGCCTGGTGCGTGCATCGGAACGACGCATGATCGCCACCATCGGCGTCGAGGACCTCGTCATCGTCGACACGCCCGACGCCACCCTGGTCGCGCGCAAGGACCGCGTGCAGGACGTCAAGCAGATCGTCGACCGGCTCAAGGCCGCCGGCCGGCAGGAGCACCTGTTCCATCGCAAGGTGTACCGGCCGTGGGGCAACTACGATTCGATCGACATGGGCGAGCGTTTCCAGGTCAAGCGGATCGTGGTCAAGCCCGGTGGCGTGCTGAGCCTGCAGAAGCACGGCCAGCGCGCCGAACACTGGATCGTGGTCTCGGGCGTCGCCGAAGTGACCTGCGACGACAAGGTGTTCGACCTGCACGAGAACCAGAGCACCTACATCCCGCTGGGCAGCGTGCACCGCCTGCGCAATCGCGGCAGCGAACCGGTGGAGTTGATCGAGGTGCAATCGGGCAAGTATCTGGGCGAAGACGACATCGTCCGGCTAGAGGACGTGTACGGCCGCAGCTGACGATCACACCAGCAAAGTCGCTCGCTACACGAGATAACGAAGTTTTCCGGATCTTGCTCATGCGGCTGCGGAAGGCAATGCGCAACATGGCCGGAGCCTGGCGTTCGCGCGAGGTGAATCGACCATGCGGCTATTGTCCGAAGGTCCGCTACGAGCCGGCAGTCGACGCACGGTAAACTTCGGATAGCCCTCCAGGAGTTGCCCCATGGCCGACGCCGGCGCCGTGAAGAACAAGGTTTACCCAAGTGCAGACGACGCCTTGCGCGGCGTCGTGGCCGATGGCCAGACGCTGGCCGTCGGCGGCTTCGGTCTGTGCGGCATCCCGGAGGCGCTGATTACCGCGTTGCGCGACAGCGGGGTCAAGGGGCTCACTGCGATCTCCAACAACGCCGGCGTCGATGGCTTCGGCCTCGGTCTGCTGCTCGCAACGCGACAGATCCGCAAGATGATCTCGTCGTATGTCGGCGAGAACAAGGAATTCGAGCGCCAGTTCCTGTCCAACGAACTCGAACTCGAATTCAATCCGCAGGGCACGCTGGCCGAACGGCTGCGTGCGGGCGGCGCCGGCATCCCGGCGTTCTTTGTCCGCACCGGCTACGGCACCGTGGTCGCCGAAGGCAAGGAAACCCGCGAATTCAACGGCCAGCATTACGTGATGGAAACCGCGCTCAAGGCCGACGTGTCGCTGGTCAAGGCGTGGAAGGCTGACACCTCCGGCAACCTCGTCTTCCGCAAGACCGCGCGCAACTTCAATCCGGCGTGCGCGATGGCCGGCAAGGTGTGCATCGTCGAAGTCGAGGAAGTCGTCGCGGTCGGCGCCATCGACCCCGATCACGTGCACTTGCCCGGCATCTATGTCGATCGCATCGTGTTGAATGCCTCCCCGGAAAAACGCATCGAACAGCGCACCGTGCGCGCAGGAGCACACTGATGGCCTGGACCCGCGATGAAATGGCGCAGCGCGCCGCGCGCGAACTCAGCGACGGCGCCTACGTCAACCTCGGCATCGGCTTGCCGACGCTCGTCGCCAACTTCATCCCGGACGGCATGGACGTGTGGTTGCAGTCGGAAAACGGATTGCTGGGCATCGGGCCTTTTCCCACTGAAGCAGAAGTCGACCCCGACCTGATCAACGCCGGCAAGCAGACCGTCACCGCGCGGCAGGGCGCGAGTTATTTCGGCAGCCACGATTCCTTCGCGATGATCCGCGGCGGCCACATCGACCTGGCCATTCTCGGCGCGATGCAGGTCACCGACAAAGGCGACCTCGCCAACTGGATGGTGCCCGGCAAGATGGTCAAGGGCATGGGCGGCGCGATGGATCTGGTGGCCGGCGTCAAGCGCGTGGTGGTTTTGATGGAGCACAGCGCCAAGAGCGGCGAGCACAAGATTCTTTCGGAATGCACCTTGCCGCTGACGGGCGTTGGCGTGGTCAACCGCATCATCACCGAACTGGCGGTGATGGATGTCACCGAGGATGGGTTGGCGTTGGTGGAGATGGCGCCGGATGTGACCGAAGAGGAGTTACGCGGGAAGACCGGTGTGGCCTTCAAGCGGACCTCAGGTGCGCTCCTACAAATGTGTAAAGAGTCCCGCCACTACAAATTCTGGTAATTCGGCCCGGCGCCACCTTCCGGCGTGACCCAGGTGATGATCTCGTACGGATCCTTGATGTCGCAGGTCTTGCAGTG
>JBBJNO010000024.1:0-4224 GCA_037720875.1 Luteimonas sp.
CTTTGGCCGCAGCGGCCAAGGCATCGACATCGAACGGCGTCACCGCGCCTTGCGGTTGCAGTTCATGCAGCAGTTCGCCGACCCCGCCGTGTGCCCAGCCCAGCACAGGACGACCGACGCAGAGCGCTTCGATCACGGTGCGACCGAAGGCCTCGGGCTTGCGCGACAGCTGCAGCACCAGGTCGCAAGCCGCATACGCCTCGGCGATGCGTGCGGTCGGTGGGGTGATCGCCAGGGCATCGGCGATGCCAAGCGACGCCGCCTGCCGTTCCAGTTCGGAGACGTAACCGTCGCGTCCCGCCTCACGCGTCCCCGGCATCCACAGACGCGCATCGATGCCATCGCGACGCAGCGCGGCGAGCAGCGCCAGTGCATCGGCGTGGCCTTTCAGACGGGTGCCGCGACCCGGCAGCAACAACAATGGCCCGCTGCCTGCGAGTGCCGGATGCTCGAATGCGAATTGCGCGCGCAAACCGCTATCGGGTTGATCGATACGCGGGAATGCCACCGGGTCGATCCCGCGCGGAATCACCCGCAACTTGCCCGGATCTGTTTGTGGATAGTGATGCAGCACGTAGTCTCGGACCGTGTCGGACACGCATATCACACGTTGGCCGCGGGTCATGACTGCGCTATAGGCCGATGGCGAATTCAGGCCGTGCACGGTGGTGACGAATGCGGGCCGCGTTGCCTCGTCGATGCCGCGCAACGCACGCCAGCCCAGCCATGCCGGCAAACGCGATCGCGCATGGACGATGTCGACTGATTCCTCCGCGAACAACTGCCGCAACGCACCGACATGCCGGAGCGTCAGCGGCGACTTGCGGCCGATCCCGAGCGTGATGTGCTCGCCACCCATCTCTTGCAATGACGGTACCAGGCGTCCGCCTGCCGACACGACGACGGCGCGATGACCGGCGCGCACCAGCGCCTCGGCGATTTCCAGCGTGGAACGCTCGACGCCGCCCGATTCCAGCGCGGGCAGCAATTGCACGACGGTCAACCGGCGCATCGGCGACAACCCGTGCGCGTCAGCGGATCAATCGGCCAACACGAAATGCGCGCCGCAATACGGGCATTGCGACTCGCCGCCCTCGTCCTCGATCGCCAGGTACACGCGCGGATGCGAGTTCCACAACGCCATCGACGGCAGCGGGCAGCTCAACGGCAGGTCGGCGCGGTGCACGTCGTAGCGTGTCTGCGCGTTGGCGGGAGACGAAGCGGTGGTGTGGTCTGCCATGGAGCGGGCCGGTTGCAGCGATGTGCGTAGTCTAGCGCGCACTGCAGGAGCGGCTTCAGCCGCGAGCTCTGCAGCCAGACCGCGTCCAGAACGGATAGCGTCCAATCGAAAGAACCCGGAGCTCGCGGCTGAAGCCGCTCCTACAAAGGCAGGTCAAACAACAGGACATCGGCCACTTCATGGCCCGTGGCGGTCAGTCGCAATCGCTCCGATGCCTGCATGAAGCCGATCGCATCACCGCTTCGCAATGCAGATCCGCCGACGCCGAGTTCGCCGCGTGCCAGGTGCAGCCAATACCGCCGCGCGGGATCGAGTTCGACATCGATGGATTCGCCATCGCCCAACTGCACGCCGCGCAGTGAAGCATCCTGGCGGATGGCGAGACTGCCTTGGTTGCCATCGGGCGACGCCAGCGTCACCCAGCGTCCACGTCGCTGCGCCGGATCGAATGCGCGCTGCGCGTACGCCGGTGGCGCATTGACGCGGTCGGGCTGGATCCAGATCTGCAGGAAATGCACCGGCTCGGTGTGCGACGCATTGAATTCGCTGTGTTCGATGCCGTGCCCGGCGCTCATCCACTGCAATTCGCCGGGTTTCAGCACACTTGAGTCCCGCTCATCCTGAGCCCCGAGCTCGTCCAAGGGTCGAAGGACGCCGCCTGCATCGTCCTTGTGCGCCAGCGCGCCATCGAGCACATAACTGAGGATTTCCATGTTGGCATGGCGATGCGGCGGAAAGCCCGCACCCGGCGCGACGCGATCCTCGTTGATCACGCGCAGCGGGCCGAAGCCCATCCACGCCGGATCGTGGTAGTGGCCAAATGAAAACGTGTGCCGGCTGTCCAGCCAGCCTGCATCGACATGGCCGCGTTCGTTCGCGGGGCGCAGCACCTGCATCGCGAAAATGCTCCCGGATAAATACTGGAAAACGCATCGCGCCGAGGCACGAGGCACGATGCATGCGCATTGCCGATGACGTCCCGATTACTTCGCAGCTGCGGGTTTCGGCACCAGCGCTTCGGTGGTGATGCGCAATGTGACCTCGTCGCTGACGTTGGGCGCGAACTTGCCCACGCCGAAATCGCTGCGCTTGAGCGTGGTGGTCGCATCGAAGCCGATTGCGGCGCGTTTCGCCATCGGCTGCTCAGCGGCCTTGTTCAGGGTCACGTCGAGCACCACGGGTTTGGTCTGGTCTTTCACCGTCAGGTTGCCGGTGACCTTGAGCTTGTTCTTCCCCATTGACTCGACCTTGGTGCTCTTGAAGGTGATGTTGGGATACTTGGCGGCATCGAAGAAATCGGCGCTGCGCAAGTGCTGATCGAAATCCGGGACGAATGCATTCAAGCCGGCCAGCGGCAACGTCACTTGCACGCTGGATTTTCCGACGTTGCTGGCGTCATAAATGATCGTGCCATCGGCCTGGCCGAAATTGGCGGTGGGTTTGGAGAAACCGAAGTGATTCCAGCTGACCAGCACGATGGTGTGGTTGGGGTCGAGCTTGTAGGTGGCGGGCGCGGCCAACACGGACAGCGTGGTGAGGGCGAGGGCGGCGGCAAGGGCGAGACGTTTCATGGTGCGTTCTCCAAAACGTGGCTGGGGGTGACATGCGGTAGTGAACGGATTCGCTGCGGCGGTCATTGGATCCGGCAGGCCTCATCGAATGACAGCCGCGGCGAACGTGGAAAAATACTGGCCCGGTCGCCGTGCCCGAGGTTGACCAGGAAATTCGACTTGATGCGCGTGCCGGCAAAAAACGCGGCATCCACCTTCGCATTGTCGAAGCCCGACATCGGCCCGCAATCCAGGCCCAGCGCGCGCGCGGCCAGGAGCAGGTACGCGCCCTGCAGGCTGCTGTTGCGCAGCGCGATGGTGTCGAGTTGCGCGTCGGTCTTGGTGTCGAACCATGATTTGGATTCGGTGTGCGGAAACAGCACCGGCGACTTCTCGTAGAACGCCATGTCGTAGGCCACGATGGCGACGGCCGGCGCCGCCATCGTCTTCTTGTAATTGCCTTCGTCCAGCGCGGGACCCAGCTTGGCTTTCGCGTCCTGCGACTTGATGAAAACAAACCGTGCCGGGCAGATATTGGCGGTGGTCGGCCCGAATTTCAGCAGGTCGTACAACCGATGCAGCGTGTCGTCGCTGACTTCGCCGGAAAACGCGTTGTAGGTGCGTGCCTGGAGGAACAGCGCGTCCAGTGCAGCAGCCGGCAGTGCATCACTCATTCGGGAATCCCAAGGCCAAGAGAGCCGCAGAGTCGCGACATCGGGCGCGCAGTGTAGAGTGTTCCGTGTTAAGCCTGTGCCGACGCATCCGGAACGTATTGATCGTCATTGTGGAACAAACAACCGCCGACATGACGCATTCGGAACAGGTCTGGACGCTCAGCGACGGCCATGCGGGCAACCTCCGCCAAGCGGTCGCACTGGCAGCAGCGCTGGCGACCCCCCCGGTCCGCAATATCGTGCTCGATCCGCGCGCACCGTGGCGCTGGATCGCGCCGCGCCGATGGCCCGGCGCCGATCATGCATTCGGCCGTGACTTCGCCGCTGCAATGCATGCCGCCGCGCCGCGCATCGCGATCGGCTGCGGTCGGCAGGCGGCGCTGGCGACGCGGTTGTTGCGTGCGCGCGGCAGCCAGGCGGTGCAGATCCTCGACCCGCGCATCGATCCGGGCCATTGGGATGTGGTAGTTGCGCCGCAGCACGACGACGTACGCGGCGACAACGTCATCACCCTGCTCGGCAGCCTGCATCCGGTGGACGACGCCTGGCTGAAACATGCGCGCGAAGTGTTTCCGGCGTTCGCACGATTGCCGCGGCCGCGGATCGCGGTGCTGCTGGGCGGGCCGAGCCGGCATGCGCGCTTCGACCGCGGCGCCTTCGAGGTACTGGCGGCGAAACTCGAATTGGTGCTGGCGCGCGACGGCGGCAGCCTGTTGCTCAGCACTTCGCGCCGCACGCCGCGGGACATGCGCGAGGCGCT
>JBBJNO010000024.1:4234-15727 GCA_037720875.1 Luteimonas sp.
GCTGGCCCAGCGGTTCGGGGTGGCGGTGCCGACCATGCGCGAGGCGCTGCGTCATCGCTATGTCGAGACGCCGCACGTGGCATGGCTGGGCGGTGACGATGCCGACAATCCCTACGCGGGCATGCTGGGCTGGGCCGATCGCATTGTTTGCTCGCCGGATTCGGTGAACATGATTTCGGAAGCTTGCGCGACGTATGCGCCGGTGTTCGTGTTCGATCCCGGCCGGGTGCGCGGCCGGCCACGACGATTCCTCGACAGCGTGCTTGCGCGCGGGCGCATCCGCGCGATGGACGCGACGCTTGCATCTTTCGATGTCGAGCCATTGCGCGAGACCGCGCGCGTGGCCGATGAAGTACGCAGCCGACTTGACCTGTAGCCCGTTGCAGCGCGCCGACCCGGGGCTCTACGTTTCGATCACCACCCCCCCGGGTATCGCTGCGCTCCACCCGGGCTACGGTGCGCTGCGCCTGGCAGGCTGCCCCGCACCCGTAATGAAATCCAGGCCATGCTGTCTTGCGGCGTCGCCGATCACGGTGCGCGCATGAGCGATCGCTTCGGTCTCGGGCGCAAGCCGCGGGCGGCGATCGAGCGTGCAGGCGAGCCCTTCCGCCAGCAACACGGCATGCGCCGCGCGCAATGCCGTTGCGAGTTCGCCATCGATGCTTGCAGACGCACGCGCCGCATCCAGCAAACCGGCGGTATCGCGCGGCGTCAGCAAGGCTGCATGCACCGGCGCATCGCGCAGCACCAGGAACTGCAGCAGGAATTCCAGATCGACCAGGCCGCCAGCACCCTGCTTCAGGTCGAAGCACGCGGCGCCGCTGCGGCCCGGCTGCGAACGATCAAGCTCCGCGCGCATTTTCCGGCGCATCGCCGAGACCTCGTCGCGTAACACGCGGGCATCGCGTGCCCGCGCCAAGGTGTCTTCGCGAAGACGCTCGAACTCCTCACACAGCGTGGCATCCCCGGCGACGCAGCGCGCGCGGACCAGCGCCTGGTGTTCCCAGGTCCATGCGCGCGTGCGCTGGTAATCGGCGTAGCTGTCCAGCGTCGATACCAGCAGGCCCTTGGCGCCATCGGGACGCAAGCGCACATCGACCTCGTAGAGTTTCCCGGCGCCGGTGGGCGCGCCTAGCAACGCGACCAGTTTCTGTGCGAGACGCGCGAAGTAACGCGGCGCATCCAGCGGCCGCGCGCCATCGGATTGCGAAGATGCCACGGCAGAGTAGAGAAACACCAGGTCGAGATCAGAGCCGAAGCTGAGTTCGTCGCCGCCAAGGCTGCCATAGCCCAGCACCGCGAAACGTGCGCCGGGCACATGGCCGTGCGCAGTTTCGATTTCGCGTTGCGTCAGACGCAACACAATGGCGATCACGGCATCGGCCAGCCACGCCAGCTGCTGCGTGCTGTCGCACGCCGACTGGCGGCCGTCTAGCGCCGCCAGCGCGATGCGGAAGCTCAGCGCCAGCCGCGTTTCGTTGAGCGCCTGCAGCGCGGTCTCGATATCGTCATGGGCGGTTGCGACGGCCGCTTCGCATTCCGCCAGCAATTGCGCGCGCCGTGGCAACGCGCCTGAGGCGCGCGCGTCAAGCAATTCGTCCAGCAACAGCGGGTAAGCCGCAAGCCGTTCGGCCAGCAATGCGCTGCGCGACAATGCATTCACCAGCCGCGTCAACGCTGATGGCTGTTCGTCGAGCAGGGCCAGATAACTGCTGCGCCGCAGGATGTTCTGCAGCAGCGACAACGCGCGGCGCAGCGCGGCATCGGGCTGCGATGCTTGTGCGGCCGCGGCGATCAATGCAGGCAGGACGCGATCCAGCCTTGCGCGCGCGACATCGGTCAGATCGCGGACGCCGGGCGCGCGGGCGAAATCGCGCAGCGCCGGATCCAGTCCGTCCACATCGTTGAAACCTGCGGTGCCAAGCGTCGCGCTGTCCCCCGCATCCGGCAACGCACGCCAGTACGTGGCGAGCGTTCCCGGCTGCAGGGTGCGTCCGCGCGGCGCCAGCAGTTCAGCGAATTCCGCCGCGACGCGCGCACGGTGCATGTCCAGTTCGGCGTGCAACGTGGCCCAGTCGCCATGGCCAAGCGATGTCGCGATGCGCTGGCGATCGGTTGCGTTGCCGGGCAATGCATGCGTCTGCGCATCACGCAACATCTGCAAACGGTTTTCCAGCCGCCGCAGGAAACGATACGACGCGATCAACGCATCCGCCGTGCCGCCTGCGATCTGCCGTGCATCCACCAGCGCGCGGATCGCCGGCAACAACCGTCGTTGCTGCAACGCTGGCTCACGGCCGCCGCGGATCAGCTGCAGAGCCTGCGCCAGGAATTCGATCTCGCGGATGCCGCCCGGGCCGCGCTTGATGTCGTCGGCCAGCTCCTTGCGCGCCACCTCCGCGGCGATCAGCGCCTTCATCTCGCGCAAGCCCTGTAACGCGCCGTAGTCGAGATAGCGGCGGTACACGAACGGCCGCAGGGCCTGCAAGAAGCGCTCGCCCGCTTCCAGATCCCCGGCCACGGGGCGCGCCTTCTGCCAGGCATAACGCTCCCAGTCGCGGCCTTCGCGCTGGAAGTAGTGCTCCATGGCCGCGAACGACAACGCGATGCGGCCGGCGTTGCCGAATGGCCGCAGGCGCAGGTCGACGCGATGGCAGAAACCCTCGGCGGTGACTTCATCGAGCAGCTTCGCAAGCTGCTGTCCCAGCCGCGCGAAATAATCCTCGGCGGCAAGCGGGCGCGCGCCATCGCTCATCCCGTCGTGTGGGTAGGCGTACACCAGGTCGACATCGGATGAAAAATTCAGCTCGCCACCGCCGAGCTTGCCGAGGCCGAAGACGACCAGCTGTTGCAGTGCGCCCTCCGGGCCGCGCACGCTGCCATGGCGTTGCACGAATTCCACTTCCAGCGCCGCCAACGCGCGTTGCAGGCAGTGTTCCGCCAGGCGCGTGCTGCCGGCCAGGGTCGCGTCCACATCGTCCAGTCCCAGCGCATCGCGCCAGATCAGCCGGGTCGATTCGGCGACGCGATAGCGCCGCAGCAACATCGGCCAGTCGCTGCGATTGCCTGCATCCAACTCAGGGGGCTGCTGCGGGGATGCGCCGTCGTCCGCGTCCAGCCGCGACAGCAAGCCGGGTTGTCGTGCGAGTACGGCGATGGCGAAGTCGCTGGCGATCGCGACCGTGCGGCAGCGCTGCAACAACGCGCCGCTCCAGGTGAGGCCGGGCGCGGCGGCACGCAACTGCGCAAGCGCGCGCCCGGCAATGGCATCGAGGGCAGTCGTGTCGTAATCGTTCATCGCGGGATTGTGTCATCGCATCGCGCACTGGCAATCCGTGCGCTCATCCGCGGCTGTCGCGACTCTTTCCAGGGAAGCTGGAAAGCATGCTGGTCGCGGATTTGCAGGGACGCGGTGCGTTGCATTGATTGAACGCACGGGAAGCGCCGACAAAAAAGCCCGCAGCGACCTGGATCGCTGCGGGCCTTGCTCCCTCCCCCACGTCGGGATGCGGCCAAATCGTCAAGGATTGGTTATCCCGATTGCACGCTGCACTGCAAAACGACACTGACCGGTTCAGCAAGGACTGTGCGACGTACGTCACAAGGCTTGGCGCGTGCGCATTCCCTGGCGTGTCAGCACGGCCGTGGCCGCGATTTCACAGGGCTCGAATGCACCGCTGCACCGCTGCGCCGCTGCGTATCCAACGTGCGGTGCTCCGCACGCGCGCTCACACCGTGCGGCCGGATGTTCAATCCGGGCGCGGCCCGCGTTTCAGGTCCTTGAGGATTTCGCGCGCGGCGTTGCGGCCCGGCAGGCCGGTCACGCCGCCGCCCGGATGGGTACCGGAGCCGCACAGGTACAGCTGGCCCAGCGTGCCGCGGTAGTTGCCCTGTCCCAGCAGCGGCCGCGCGCTGAACAACTGGTCGAGGCCAAGCGAGCCGTGGAAGATGTCGCCGCCAACCAGGCCGTATTCGCGTTCCAGATCCAATGGCGACAACGCCTTGTAGCCCAGCACGCTGCGGCGGAAATTCGGTGCATAGGCATCGACGGTGTCGATCATCAGCTTGGCGACCGTATCGCGATGCGCATCCCAGCCGCCGTCGACGTCCGGGTGCACGTGCTGGCAGAACAGGCTGGCGACATGGTGTCCCGCCGGCGCGAGTCGGCTGTCGACCAGCGTGTCGTCGAGTGTGGATGAAATCACCACTTCGACGATCGGCGCGCGCGACCAGCCGGCGTTGTATTCCTTCGATTTCGCATCGAAATACGCCTGCTCGAAATACTGCAGCGACGGGCCGATCAGGATGCCGCTCTGGTGGTGCGGTTGTTGCTGAGTGCCGGGCGCGGCGGTGAAGTCCGGCAGTTCGCTCAGCGCGACATTCATGCGGAAGGTGCCGGAACCGCTGCGATAACGCCCGATGCGTTCGCTGGTGTCCACATCGAGATGCGCCGGTGCAATCAGCCGCTGGTACAACAACTGCGGATGGATGTTCGACACCACGCAACCGGCATGCAGTTCACGGCCATCGGCCAGCACGACACCGACGGCCTTGCCCTGCTTTGCATCGGTGCGTTCGACCAGCACGCGTTCGACGGCCACGTTGGTTTCCATCATCACGCCGCGCGCCTCGCATTCGCGCGTGATCGCCTGCGTGATCGCGCCCATGCCGCCGATCGCATGACCCCAGACGCCGGACTTGCCGTTGACCTCGCCGAACACGTGATGCAGCAGCACGTACGCCGAGCCGGGCGTGTAGGGACTGGCGAAATTGCCGACCACCGAATCCCAACCCAGCACCGCCTTCAACGGTTGCGACTCGAACCAGCTGTCAAGCAATTCGCCCGCCGATTTGGTGAACAGGTCGAGCAGGTCGCGACGGCCACGCATGTCGAGATGCCTGAGTTGCTTGCCGACATGCAGCGACGACAGCCAGTCGGCCAGCACGAACCGATCGCTGACGTTGGGCGGCGTGCGCGTCATCAATTCGCGCAGCACCACCACGATGCGGTCGAGCATCGCGTAGTAATCGGGCAACCGCTGCGCGTCGCGGGGCGACCACTTCGCCACTTCCGCCTGCGTGTGTTCGCCGCCAAGCCGGAACGCGCGACCATCCGGCAGCGGTAAAAAATTTGCATACGGGCGTTCGGCGATGCGCAATCCGTGTTCGTGCAACCGCAAGTCGCGGATCACCTTCGGATTGAGCAGGCTGACCGTGTAACTCGCCGTCGAGTTCCGAAACCCGGGAAAGAATTCCTCGGTCACCGCTGCGCCGCCGAGGATGCCGCGACGCTCCAACACCCGCACCTTCAAGCCTGCGCCGGCCAGATATGCCGCGCACACCAGGCCATTGTGGCCGCCGCCGATGATCAGGACATCGAGATCAGGATGCATCGCCATGCCAAGACCGCCCTCTGCAAGGTGGACGCGCCCATAAAGAAATCTCCAAAGACCAAAAAAACCGGCTTCATCCCGAGCCCGGCGAGGGATCTGTTTTCAAAGCAGATTGACCGGCCACGTCGTTGTAGAGCACTTCTCACTCAGGGGAAAGCCTGATCGCCCAATCCGTCATTCCAGCGAACGCTGGGATCCATCTTCGTCCTTGCCGCGTGTCGCCGAACCAATAGCAAAATGGATTCCCTGCCTCCGGCTGTCGTGCAGTGCTTCCGGTGTTCGCTGGAATAACGCGTAAAACCAGAACCTGCCTTGTTTGCACTGGCGCAGGGCAGGCACCAGCGCAGGACTTGCGGAACGGCACACCACAGTCACCTCGATGACCACCGTGCGCGCTCGAGCAGCTTGATGAAATTCCGCTTGCGCTTGTAGGTCGCGCGGATGCCGCCCAGGTAATCCGCAAAGTCCGCCTGTCGGTCGAGTCGCCGCATCAGCCCATGGACCTTGCGCAGCAGGGCGATGGCCTGACGGTAGGCTTCGTTGTGGGTGCGATCGAGGGTGGGTTCGATCTGACGCTGGTAGACCGACAGGGCATCCTGCGGGTGCGATTTTTCACGCTTGGCGGCGAGGTCCAGCCAAAGCGCGTTGCTGCAGCCGCCGGCTTGCGCCTCGGCCCACGCCGTCTCGAGGTCCTGCTCCGACAGGTGGATCTGCACCAGGATCGAATGATCCACGGGCAGCGCCCAGCGTTCGCGGGATCGCTTAGCACGGGCCTGGTCGATGTTTGCGCGCAGATGCACCAGCGCTCGCTCTCGCCACGCGGTGCGTTGGCCGGCGCGATCAGCATGTGTCAGCAACTGTCGGTAGCTTTCCGGATAGGTCGATTCGACGAACTCGGCCCAGATCAGCGCCATCGCGTCATCGTGACGCTTGCGGCGGTGATAGGCCTGGGCCAGGAACTCGCGCAATCGTGAATCGGTGCGCGCGGGGAACGCCGCCACCCCGCGCTCGGCCCAGTCCAGCGCCGCATCGGGCTTGCCGGCGGTCTGGTAGAGCTCGGCAATCTGCCAATAGGCATAGGCCGACGACAGGTCGCGCTGCTTGATGGCGACCAGCGCCTCGACGTCACCGGTCTGCCGGGCCAGGGTTTCCATGATCTGGGTGATCCGGAACCGCTTGCCATACTTTTCGGGATCATCGCGCCCGGGGCCGAGGGGCCGCACGTTCGCCCATTCCGCCTCCGCCAGCGTCCGGTAAACCGTCAGACCCTTCCTGTCGAAAATCCCCGCGTACGTCTGCGCCGCGCCATGGAAGACATCCCAGTCGGTGCCCAGTTCCCAGGCGAACAGCCGCCGGGCCAGCGCTTCCGGATCTGGTTTCGCTTTCTTGCAAGCGCGGTGATGGAGATCCTGGAGTCGCTCCAGCAGGCCGCCCATGTCCCCGTCCGAATCGTCGACCGAGCCCATCGCCTGCTCGACCGCTGCGAGGGCGTGCTCGGCGAGATCGATGGCGGCGACGGCATGGCCCTGCTTCAGCAGCTTTTCGATGCCGTCGATCGCCGCGTCGATGCCGCGGGCATAGACAAAAGCGTCGTGATAGTCTATGAATCCGCCGATCGCGACCGCCTCGTCGATCGCTCGTCGATAGGTGACCAGATCGAGCCGCCCGGGATCGTGGCTGGCCGCCTCCATCAGCAGGCGCCGGCGCAAGCCGTCATCCTCGATCGCCTGCTGCATCAGCAGATCGGCGAGCGCGCGCTTGTCTTGCTTCATCAGCCAGGCGTGAACGTCGTCCAGCGTGATGCGTGGCGACGCCGGTGTCCTTGCCGATGCCTTCGATGACGATGCCTTCGATGACGATGTTTTGGAAGATGGTGTTTTCGAGGAGCTGGCTTCCAGCCAGGCCAGCCCCACCGCGACGCAGTGCTTGCAAAAGGCACCGTCCCGACCCACCGGGCAGGTGCACGCATAGTCCAGCGCGTCGCCGTCACGCCACAGCTTGACCCGATAGACCTGGGTGCCCTGCACCTTGGCCGTGAGTGTCCCCTTCTGTTCGACCACGGCGCCGACCTGCCCGCCGGCGAAGTAGTCTTCGCCACGTGCGAAGGCGCGCGCGCCAGCCTGGCGACGCAGCACGTGGTCATCGAGCACGCCGGCCAGGCCATCGCTGCGCGCTGCCATTGCGATTACAGCGATCCGTCCGCGGGCGAAGCGGGCCGCACCCGGTCGTAAATGCGCCGCAACAGGTAGTCGGACGCGACCTTCCTCAGGGCTTCGTCGCCCATGACCTTGCGGAACACCTCGTCGTTGCCCTCCATGCGGTCGATGAACCAACCTTCCAGCTCTTTCTCCATCACCGTCTGGAAGTCCTCGTAACTGTTCGCCTGTGCGACCTCATGGACTTCAGTGCTCTGCGCAGCCTCGGCCTCCACCGCGTCGAAGAACAACTGGTCGGAGGGTGTGAACTGGGTGCCAAAGCGCTCGTTGAGCTTGTCGATCAGCGTCGACAGCAGCATCGGCTCATCCTTGCGACCGGTGCCGACATCGCTGGGCCCATACAGCGCCTGTGATTCCCCTTGTTCGAGCCTGATCTGTCCTTCGCTGATCTTTTGCAGGCGGTAGAACATCAGCTCCACGTCCTCGCCCAGGTCTACCCGCTGACCCTGTCGGTGCGGCAACTTGGTGGCCAGGAAACGCGCATAGGTAAACAGGCGCTCCAACCCGCTGTCCTGGAACGGGATGATCTGCGACAGGAAGCCATAGAGGTTGCGGAACGCCACCAGCCAGCCGCGGAACTCGTCCTGTTCGGTTTCTGCCAGCGCCTTGAAGCGCTCGACGGCCGGATCGAGATAGCGGTTCAACAGGCCATGCGCGCGGCCCTCGTCCGCGGCGCGGCGAAAGTATTCCTTGCAGAATGCCTCCATCTCGGCCTGCCAATAGACCTGGGCGCCATCGAGCTGCGCTTTCAGTTCATAGAGTTTGGTAGGCGAAACGGTTTCTTCCGCCTCGGTGAATTCGTAGTACGGCTTGAAGGCGCGAAAGATGTCCTCGGCCTCGTTGCGGAAATCCAGCACGAAGGTGTCTTGCTTGCCGGTCGCGGTGCGGTTCAGGCGCGACAGCGTCTGCACCGCCTGCACGCCGTCCAGCCGCTTGTCCACGTACATGGTGTGCAGCAGCGGCTGGTCGAAGCCGGTCTGGTATTTTTCCGCCACCAGCAGCACCTGATACAGCTCGCTGCCGAACTGCTCCGGCAGTTCGCGTTCCGGAAAGCCGTTCATGCCGGCCTCGGTGTAGCTCCTGTCCGTGACATCCGGATCGTCCACCGACCCGGAAAACGCCACCAGCGTATGAATGTCGGTATAGCCCTTGTCGGCGATGTACGCGTCGAACCCCTGCTTGTAGCGCACCGCCGAGAGCCGCGAATCGGTGACCACCATCGCCTTGGCGCGGCCGCCGATCTTGTGCCGCGTGTGTTGGCGGAAGTGTTCGATCATCACCTCGATCTTGCTGGCAAGGTTGTGCGGGTGATGCTGCATGTAGCGCGCCAGCGACTTGGCCGCCTCGCGGCGTTCCACCTCCCTGTCGTCGCCCGCAGCCTGCGCCAGCCTGAAGTAGGTCTTGTAGGTGACGTAGTGCTTCAACACGTCGTGGATGAAGCCCTCCTCGATCGCCTGTCGCATCGAATACAGATGGAACGGCGCCTGCCCGTCCGGCCCCGGCTCATCGAAGACTTTGAGTGTCTTGTACTTGGGCGTGGCGGTGAAGGCGAAGTAGCTCAGGTTCGGCTGCTTGCCGCGCTTGAGCACGGACAGCAATACCGCCTCGTCATCGCTGCCGTCAAACACGTCGCCGTCGATGCCTTCCTCGGCCGCGATGGCATTGGCCTTGGCGCGCAGTTCGGCATTGGACAGGATGGCTTTCAGCTCGGCCGCCTGCTCGCCCGACTGCGAACTGTGCGCCTCGTCGACGATCACCGCGTAGCGCCGCGCCGGCAGTGCCGCCACCTTGTCGGCGACGAACGGAAACTTCTGCAGCGTGGTGATGATGATCGGCACGCCCGCGGCCAGTGCTTCGGCCAGTTGCGCGGAGTTCTCATCGATCTTGCGCACCACGCCCTGCCTGTGCTCGAACTGGTACAGCGTGTCCTGCAGCTGCTGGTCCAGCACCTTGCGGTCGGTGATCACCACCACCGTGTCGAACACCTTGGCGTCCGTCGCATCGTGCAGCGAAGCCAGCCGGTGCGCGAGCCAGGCGATGGTGTTGCTCTTGCCGCTGCCGGCCGAATGCTGGATCAGGTAATTGCGGCCCGCACCCTGCGCCTTGGCCACAGCTATCAGGCGCTGCACCGCATCGCGCTGGTGGTAGCGCGGGAAGATCATCGTTTCCTTGCGAATGCGCTTGATGGTGGTGACCCCGCCCTTGGTCACCGGCACGTCCTTGCTCACCACCTCCAGATGCAGGTAGCGGCCGAGCAGCTCCAGCAGCGAATCACGCTGCCACAGGTCTTCCCACAGGTACGCGCTGCGGTGGCCGTGCGGGTTTGCCGGGTTGCCGGCGCCACGGCCGTTGCCGCGATTGAATGGCAGAAAGTGCGTGGCCTTGCCGTCCAGCCGCGTGCTCATGAAGGCCTGGTCGGAATCAACGGCGAAATGGACCAGCGCGCGCTCCTTGAAGCGGAAGATCGGTTCGCGCGGATCGCGGTCGCTGCGGTACTGGCGGATCGCGTTGAACACGTCCTGGCCCGACATCGGGTTCTTCAGCTCCGCGGTCAGCACCGGCAGGCCGTTGAGCGCCAGCACTATATCCAGCGATTGCCGGGTCTTTGTGCAGAAATACAGTTGCCGCGTCACCGTCAGCCGGTTGGCCGCGTACAGCGCCGCCGTCTCCGGATTCATGCCCGATGCCGGTGCGAAATACGCCAGCCGCAGGGTCTTGCCGAAGCACGGAAAGCCGTGCCGCAGCACGTGCAGCGCGCCCATCGCCGGACTGGCCAGCGCGCGGCACAGGTCGTCCAGTACCTGCGTTCCCGCACCATCGCCCAGCAGTTGCGTCAGCGCTGCCCATTCCCTGGGCTGGGTCGCCTGCACGAAGGCCAGCACCTCGGCCGGGAACAGCGCGCGCGCCGCGTCGAAATCCGTCGCGTCGCTTTTTGTGTAGCCGCCATGGGTCAGCAGATGCTGTTCGATGGCGGACTCGAAGGCGATCTCGCAGTGGTCGGCGGTCATGCGGCGGCCCTTGTGTCCAACTTCCCGGCTACAGCCGAAGCGATCACAGACGCGCGCAGTTCAGCCAATACCACAATCGCCGAATCGACCGCTCGCGCGGTTTCGCTAACCTTGGCGTCGTGAGCATCAAGCACCCGAGCGATCTCTCGCTGCTCTTCATGTGGCAGCAAGGGCACAGGAAAGCTCTTCAACAATTCACAGGTTATTGCACCTTTTGTACCGCCTTCGCCGTCGCTCAGCATGCGCAGTGCGCCGCGGTGCGCGTGCAGCCACCAACGCAGGAACCGAGGGTTGATTCGTTCATCCCGAGGGGTGACATAAGCCAGGTGCTGGTTGATGGTTGCCTCAAATGTGAGTAGCGCGGCGCGCCCACGGGTTTTTCCTTCGCCGGTCAGCGCAACAAGGATGCTGAAGGGGCGAACCGGCGGCAGATGACATTCTTTGATGGCGAGACCCGTGACGAATTGGTCCGCATAGTCAACAACACCGCGATTCACGGTCGAGCTGTTCAACCACGGGTGGATGCCGTCATCCCAATACAAAGGTTCCTCGCGGCTTGGCGTAGAGCCATTGCCCACGCCGCACAACATACCGATGCGGGTCAGTGCCCAGGCTTCCGGAATTGATCCCAACCATGTAATCCCGGAATCCTTCAACATCACATCGGGATCGAGCCCCCGCGTCACGGCGCGACTGATCAGCGCCGCGCGCTTTTCCTGCAGCAGCGCGATAAAGCGACGCTTGGTGGCGATCAAGGCGTCGATCCGCGCCGTCTCCCGGTCCAGAAACGTAGCAATCGCCCACTGCTCGTCCAGCGGGGAAACGAGTCCCAGTAGATCCATGATTTGGGACGCATTGATCGCGGGGTAGCTAACG
>JBBJNO010000241.1:0-4019 GCA_037720875.1 Luteimonas sp.
ACGCGATGGTCGTCATCGACCACCAGCAGCGCATTGATCTGGTGCATTTCCATCAACTGCGCGGCCTCGACGGCAAGCTGTTCGAGGCCGATCGTCTTCGGCGCGCGCGTCATCACGTCGGCGATCACCGTCGAGCGCATGTCGATGGCGGCATCGTCCAGTGAGCGGCGCAGGTCGCCGTCGGTGTACAGGCCGAGCAACCGGTTGTCGTCATCGACCACCGCGGTCATGCCCAGCCGCTTGCGGCTCATTTCCACCAGGGCCTCGCTCAAGGTCGCGGTCTCGCGCACCTTGGGCACTTCCTCGCCGTGGTGCATGACATCGCGAATGTGCAGCAACAGGCGGCGACCCAGCGAACCGGCCGGGTGCGAACGCGCGAAATCCTCGGCGGTGAAACCGCGCGACTCCAGCAGCGCAACGGCCAGCGCATCGCCCATCGCCAGTGCGGCGGTGGTGCTTGAAGTCGGCGCCAGATCCAGCGGGCAGGCCTCGGCGGGCACGCTGACATCCAGATGCACATCGGCTTCGCGCGCCAGCGTCGAGTGCGGCTTGCCGGTCATCGCGATCAGCTGGTTGCCCTGCCGTCCCAGCACCGGCAGCAGCATCAGCAGTTCTTCGGTCTCGCCGGAATACGACAAGGCCAGCACGATGTCGGCATCGGTGATCATGCCGAGGTCGCCGTGCGCGGCTTCACCCGGATGCACGTAGAACGACGGTGTGCCGGTGGACGCGAACGTCGCCGCGATCTTGCGCGCGACATGGCCGGACTTGCCCATGCCGATGCACACCACGCGGCCTTGCGCGTCCAGGATCAGGCGGCAGGCGTCGGAGAAGGCGCCATCGATGCGCGCCGCGACGGCCTCCAGGGCGCGCGCCTCGATCTCGATGACGCGGCGGCCGCTGGCAGCGAGGGCAGTGTCGATCTTTGGGGGAGAATCCCTGGGGGGAGAATCCTTGGGGGGAGAATCCGTAGGGGGAGAATCGTTCGCCATTTCGAAGACGTGAGCTTTCCGCTAGGCTAATCGCTCGATTTTACGCGCACCTCTGCGCAAAAGCCCGCGGCGCGCGGGTCCTTTCGCCACCGCCCGCAACTCCGCACGCGGGCTTATCACGGCAAGACCATGACTCCAGACCTCATCCGCCAACTGATCGAAACCGGCCTGCCCGGCGCCAAGGCCTGTGTCTCCGGCGATGACGGCGTGCATTTCGAGGCGACCGTCGTGGCCGAGGGATTTCGCGGCAAGTTGCCGTTGGCGCGCCACCGCATGGTGTATGCCACCCTGGGCGAACGCATGGGCGGCGAGATCCATGCGCTGGCGTTGAAGACGCTGACGCCAGAGGAAGTGAATTCGGCATCGTAGGGCGGGTCTTGACCCGCCTTGATAAATCGTAGGGCGGGTCTTGACCCGCCTTGATAAATCGCATGGCGGGTTTCAACCCGCCTTGATAAATCGCATGGCAGGTTTCAACCCGCCTTGGTAAATCGCATGGCGGGTTTCAACCCGCCTTGATAAATCGCAGGGCGGGTTTCAACCCGCCATCAGAAGCTTAAAAGCCGCGGGTCGAGACCCGCCCTACAGGCCATTCCATGCAGAAGATCGTGATCGAAGGCGGCGTGCCGTTGCACGGCGATGTGCAGATTTCCGGCGCGAAGAATGCCGTGTTGCCAATCCTGTGCGCGACGTTGCTGGCGGACGGGCCGGTGGAAATCGGCAACGTGCCGCACCTGCATGACGTGGTCACCACCGCCAAATTGCTCGGCGAGCTCGGCGCCGGCATCACCATCGACGAAGGCACGATCGAGTTCGACGGACAGCGGCGCAAGGGCAGCGGGATCGTGGTTGATCCGCGCAGCGTGCGCAGCCATGTCGCGCCGTACGAACTGGTCAAGACCATGCGTGCATCGGTGCTGGTGCTGGGGCCGCTGCTGGCGAAGTACGGCGCGGCGGAGGTTTCGTTGCCCGGCGGTTGCGCGATCGGATCGCGACCGGTGGACCTGCATATCAAGGCGATGCAGGCGCTGGGCGCGGAGGTCACGGTCGAGCGCGGGTTCATCAAGGCCAGCGCGGCGCGACTGCGGGGCGCGGTCGTGCGTTTCGATGTAGTCAGCGTCGGCGCGACCGAGAACGCGTTGATGGCGGCGTCGCTGGCAGCGGGCACCACCGTCATCGAGAACGCGGCGTTGGAGCCGGAGATCGTCGATCTTGCCGACTGCCTGATCGCGTTGGGCGCGGATATCGAGGGCGCGGGTACCTCGCAAATCGTCATTCGCGGGGTCGAGCGCCTGCACGGCGGCACGCATTCGGTGCTGCCCGATCGCATCGAGACCGGGACCTTCCTGGTGGCTGCGGCGATGACCGGCGGACGCGTCACCACGCTCAAGTCGCGACCAGACACCTTGCACGCCGTATTGGCGTTGCTGCGCGAAGCGGGTGCGACGATCGAGACCCAGGACGACCGCATCACGCTGGACATGCAGGGACGCCGGCCGCGCGCGGTCAGTTTCAGCACCGCGCCACATCCTGCGTTCCCGACCGACATGCAGGCGCAATTCATGGCGATGAACTGCATCGCCGATGGTGTGGGCACCGTCGACGAGACGATCTTCGAGAACCGCTTCATGCACGTGCAGGAATTGCAGCGGCTTGGTGCCGACATCCGCGTGGATGGGCATTCGGCCACCGTGCACGGCGTCGCGCGGCTCAGCGGCGCGCCGGTGATGGCGACCGACCTGCGTGCGTCGGCCTCACTGATCCTTGCCGGCCTGGTGGCCGATGGCGTCACCACCATCGACCGGATCTATCACCTCGATCGCGGCTACGAAAACATCGAGGAGAAACTCAGCGGGCTTGGCGCAAGGATTCGTCGCGTCAGCGCGTAATGCACCGCCAGCGTCTCCCGGACGCCATCACCGCACCGACTTGATCCGCAAATCGATCTCGTCCTTGCCATTCTTGCGTTGCAGGATGCGCGCCGGTACAGGCAAGCCCTCCACCACCCACGCGATCGTTTCCTTGTTGCCGTCGGTGCGCGAGACCCTGGTGGCCTGCTGCTGTTTGCCACCGACAGAAATCGCTTCCTTGGCGCCGACTTGATATGTCAGTTGCTTGACGCGGCCGTCCTCGACAAGACGATAGTTGAGCGGCTTGCCCGCCGGGACATCGCGGGCCAGTGCAAGGTTCAGCAGCATCGCGTCCAGGTCGCCGGCCTGCAGTTTCAACGGGCCGGCGCGATCCGGTTTGACATCGCCGCTCCAGCGCGCTTCGCCCTTGGCCCAGTCGTAGGTGGCGTTCTTGTTGATCTTCTTGATCAGCAGGGACGAGGAATCTGTTCCGGACAGCGGCCGCCACTGGCCGCCCCTGTCTTCAAACGTGGTGCTCTGCGTCATCTGCGCCAGGGTGTTCTTGATATTGAGCGTGTACTTCCAGCGATTGGCGCCGGCGGCCGTCAACGTCATCTGGCCATTGGCCTCCATGCCCATGAAACTGGCCTGGTAATCGGCGGTGAACGGTTTGATCGCCAGTGCCGGTGCGCATGCCACCGCCATGACCGCCGCGATGGCGATACGGCTTGCGAATGTCTTGATTGCCATGCTCAGTTGACTCCCTTGTATTCGACCAGGCGCAGATCCAGGCTGTCTTGCCCGTCCTCGCGCTGCAGAATCCGGATAGGTGTGGGCACGCCGGACGCAACCCACAAAATTGTTTCTTCCGCGCCGCCCTGCACGCGGTTGACGCGCATCGCGTTGTAGCCAAGCTCATCGACCACCATGTTGTCCTGCTGCCCGGCCACCACGTAATCGTGATTGCGGAT
Source organism: Luteimonas sp. (assembly GCA_037720875.1). Lineage (GTDB taxonomy): Bacteria > Pseudomonadota > Gammaproteobacteria > Xanthomonadales > Xanthomonadaceae > JALYOU01. Next base: position 3,814 of record JBBJNO010000241.1, read on the forward strand.
GCGGCCATCGTCGACGAAGCGGTAATGCAGGTTCTTGCCTGGCTGCGCGTCGCGGACGATCGCAAGATTGATCAGCAGTCCACTCATGTCGCCATCCTGCAATGCGATCTGGCCACGGCGCGTCTTCTTGACGTCGCCCTGCCAGCGCGCTGTGCGCGCGTTCCAGTCATAGACGCCGGCATTCTTCTTGCCGCCGAACAATGCGC
>JBBJNO010000242.1:0-4010 GCA_037720875.1 Luteimonas sp.
GAGATCGACAACACCGATGCCGAAGGCCGCGTGATCCTCAGCGATGCGCTGACCTATGCCGGCGAACAATCGCCGGAAGTGTTGCTCGATTTCGCAACGCTCACCGGCGCCGCGCGCATCGCGCTCGGGCCGGACCTGCCTGCGTTGTTCTGCAACGACGAAGCGCTGGCGAACGACTGGCTCGCGTCGGGCATGCAGATGCGCGACCCCTTGTGGCGCATGCCGCTGTGGCGCCCGTACCTGCGCTACCTCACCAGCACCATCGCCGACCTTGCGAATTCGGGCCCGTCGAAAATGGCCGGCAGCGTCACCGCCGCGCTGTACCTCGAGCGCTTCGTGCCGCCGCAACAAACCTGGGCGCATGTGGATGTGTATTCGTGGAACGACAGCGACCGTCCGGGCAAACCGACCGGCGGTGAGGCGCAGAGTTTGCGGGCGGCGTTTGCGATGTTGCAGAAGCGGTTTGGCGCCTTACCTCGCACATGAAACGTTGGAGCGCGTAGGGCGGGTCTCGACCCGCCGCTTTCGAGCGCGTAGGGCGGGTCTCGACCCGCCTCTTTCGAGCGGGTGAGGTCTCATGTGGTGGCGGGTCGAGACCCGCCCTACAGCCAGCCTTTTTGGCGAGCTAACCGATAGGCCTCGATGCGGTTGCCGACGCCGAGTTTGCCGATGGCCTCGGACAGATAGTTGCGCACGGTGCCTGAGGAAAGATGCAACTGCGTTGCGATCTCGCCTGCGGACAAGCCTTCACCGGCCAGTCGCAGCACCTGACGTTCGCGGTCGTTGAGCGGGTCGGCTTCGGACCACGCCTCCAGCGCGAGTTGCGGATCGATCGCGCGGCCGCCGCGCTGCACCTGACGCAGCGCATCGGCGAGGTGTTCGGCCGGCGCGTCCTTCAGCAGATAACCGGACACGCCGGCATCGAGCGCGCGACGCAGGAAGCCCGCGCGCGCGAAGGTGGTGACGATCACGACTTTTGTCGCCAATGCGTGGCGCTGGATGCGTTGCGCGAGTTCGAGCCCGGTGAGCCCCGGCATCTCGATGTCGGTGACCAGCACGTCGGGTTTCAGGCGCTGCAGCTCGCGCCATGCTGTCTCGCCGTCGGCCACCGCGGCGAGCACCTCGATGTCGGTTTCCATGCCGAGCAACGCCGACAGCGCACCGCGCACCATCGCCTGGTCTTCGGCCAGCAGCACACGGATCATCGATGGCACGCCTGTGCAGGAAGAACGAGTTGGAAAGGTAGCAAACACGCGACGAAGAACCTCAAAGCGAAGAACCTCAAAGGGTTGTTACACCTTCTTTTTCTAGTGCAAAGGCAGGACCACGGCGGACGCCGATACCATCGGCGGCAACGGCAGCCGCGCCTCGATCCGCGTGCCGCGCCCGACGCCGGCATCGATCCGCAGGCATCCGCCCAGCGACTCGATGCGCTCGCGCATGCCGGCCAAACCGTTGCCCGGCACCAGGTCGCCGCCGCGGCCGTCGTCGACGATGCGCAACACCGCCTGGTCATTGTCGGTCTCCAGCGTGACCTGTGCATGTTGCGCGCGCGCGTGGCGCTGGATGTTGGTCACTGCCTCGCGCAGGGTCAGCGCGAACACGGTTTCGAGTTCCGGCGTCAGCGGCACGTCGGCGCGCTCGTAGCGGAACCGCACGCCATCGGATTCGAGCAGCAACTTGGCCGAGGCCAGCTCGGCGGCGAGCCCGGCGGCGCGGATGCCACTGACCGCGCGCCGTACCTGCGACAGCGCATCGCGCGCGACGCGGCTGACCTCATCAATCTCACGGCGCGCCGCCATCGGATCGCGCTGTAACAATTTGCCGGCGAGTTCGGACTTCAGCGCCACCATCGACAACGTGTGCCCGAGCAGATCGTGCAGATCGCGGCCGATGCGCTCGCGCTCGGCCAGCGCGGCCAGCCGCCGCACCTCGTCGTGCGACAGCTTCAGCGCCGCGCGCTTGCGGGTGTTCTCGACGAAGAAATGATTCCCGAAAAACACCGCGACCGAGATGATCGCGGTCAGCGCGAACACGAACATCGGGTAACCCAGCAGCAGGATTTCGGCCAGGAACATCGCCAGGATCAACGCCAGCCAGGTGCCGCGTCGCCACAGCACCCGGCCGATGAACGCGGCGAAGCCGGCGGCGTAGATCAGGTAGGTGTGGGCGAATGGATTGACCGGCAGCAGCGCGTAGCCGAGCGCGGCGATGCCGAGCATGCACGCGACCAGGCGCAGGCCGCTGGCCCGGTAACCGGCGAAATACAACGGCAGGAACACCGCGACCGACCCCAGCGTCGGCCACAACTGGCCCTGACGCGCGGGATACCAGGCTTCCGCCACGCCGCCTCCGCGGCCAGTGAATATCAGCGGCAGGAATACGAAAATCAGATAGCCGAGATTGAAGATCGGCATCCAGCCCATTCCCAATTCGTCGGGCACCAGCCGGTGGCGCAGCCGCAGAAGTTTGGCGTGGAATGATCGAAGCGTCATGGTCATCGCCGTCAGATGTCACCCTCGAAGTGCTGCTTTGTTTGCTCGTCATGGCCAGCTTCGCTGTTGAAAACCCGCGAAGGCGCAAGCGCTTTTCAACTGCGTCGCTGGGCAATCAGTGCCTTGCCCGGCCCAGCTTGAAGTCCCTGGATCCCCGCCTGCGCGGGGATGACGATCTCCTTTTTTCGATTGCTTGTAGAAGATATCGCCTGCTCAGCGTAACTCCACGCGATCAATGCGGAAGCGGAACGCACCCGCCGGTTGTCCAGCGGTGAAGGCAATGGCGCGCAGCAGCGCCGGATCGGCGCCGGCGAATCCATCCAGCGGCAACCGCACTTCCTGCCATTCGCTGCCCGCAGTGAAGGCCTGCATGCTCGGCATGGATTGCTCGGACGGCCCCGAGAACACCATCGCGTTGTACTCTCGGCCGTCGCCGCGCACCCAGAACACCAGTGCCTTGCGCGTGGAGAAATCCACCGGCTGCATCGGCTTCGCGGCTGGGAAGAACATCATCCCCGACCAGGGGAACATCGAACCCGGCTTGATCTCGCCGCTGATTTCCAGCGCGCCGCGCGAACCGGCCGCGCCGCCGGGCACCAGCGCATGGCTGACCGTCGACGCGCCGCCCATCATCTGGTCGGTGGTGGGTTGCCAGCCCATGCCGATGCGCGCGTCGAGGGTGTAGTTGTCGAAATCGCTGAGCACGCCATCGACCGGCGCGGTCTCGCCGCGGGCGACCGACACCGCCGCGGGCGGTAGCGCATGCTCGATCGCGAAGCCGTTCTTCCACACCGTATCGATCGCGCGCGTGGCGGTGATGTCGGCGGTCGGGTCGCCATTGACCAGCAACAGGTCCGCACGCTGGCCCACCGCAATGCGGCCGCGATCGGTGAGTTTGAAACGCCGCGCCGGAGCTGCGGTGGCCGCGGTCAGCGCCTGCATCGGCGTGAGACCGGCGCGCACCAGCAATTCAAGTTCGCCGTGCAGGCTCGCGCCGTGCGCGGTGCCGGGGTTGCCGGCATCGGTGCCGGCCAGGATCGTCACGCCGGCTGCGTGCAGCGATCGCACGCTGCGCAACGCGTGGCCGAGCCGCTCCGGGTGCGGCCGCACGACGCCGAAGCCGGTCTTGAGGCCGCCCAACTGCTCGGCTGACAGCTGCGGCTGCAGGCGTGTATCGGCGGCCAGGCGCGCGCCCTCGTCCGCGCCGGCGATGCTCGCCAGCACCGACAGCGTCGGCATCACGAATGCGTCCTCACGCTGCGCCGCATCCACGAACGCGGCATCGGCGGCGCTGTCGACAAACAGGTGCACCAGCCCATCGGCGCCGGCGTCCACCGCGTGCCGCGCGTCTTGCTGGCGCGAGACGTGGACGACCGCGAGTTTTCCGTTGCTGTGCGCCGCCGTGATCGCGGCGGCGAGTTGCAGCGGGGTGATCGTCGGCAACCGTTTGCCCGCGCCCGACGCACTCCCGTCGTACGCGCTGAAATCCTCGACGATCAGCTTGATGTAGTCCGA
>JBBJNO010000243.1:0-2777 GCA_037720875.1 Luteimonas sp.
TGCATGCCGCCGCCCATCACGCCGAAGCTCAGCCACGGCTTGCCGTCTTTGGTCACGAACGCGGGAATGATGGTCTGGAACGGGCGCTTGCCCGGCGCGTAGCGGTTGGGATGGCCCGGCTCCTGATCAGACTGTTTCAGCACGAACATCTCGCCGCGATCCTGGAAGATGAAACCCAGCCCCGGCGCCGCCATGCCGCTACCCATGCCGCGATAGTTCGACTGGATCAGCGACACCATCATGCCGTCGGCATCGGCGACGGTCATGTAGATGGTGTCGCCTTCGTCGAGCTCCGCAGGCGTGGCCGGTTGCACTTCGCGCGCGGCCTTGTCCATCGACATCAGCGTGCCACGTCGTTTTGCGTACGGTTTTGAAATCAGTGTCGCCACTGGCAGCTTTCCGAATGCCGGATCGGCATACCAGCGCGCGCGATCGGCGAACGCGAGCTTCTTGGCCTCGACCAACAGGTGCACATGCTCCGGGCTGCCGAAGCCGTATTTTTTCAAATCATGCGGTTCCAGCAGGTTGAGGATCTGCAACGCGGCGATGCCCTGGCTGTTGGGCGGCAGCTCCCACACGTCGTAGCCGCGGTAATTGGTGCTGACCGGCTCGACCCATTCGCCCGTGTGCGTAGCGAGGTCGTCGTAAGACAAGAAGCCATCGTTGGCCCTGAAGTAGGCATCGATGCTGCGCGCGATGTCGCCCTTGTAGAACGCGTCACGCCCGCCACGCGCGATCTTCTCGAGCGTGTTGGCGAGGTTCGGGTTCTTCCACGTCTCGCCGCGTTTCGGCGCGCGGCCGTCGAGCGTGAACTGCTCCTTGAAGCCCGGCCATTTCGACAGACGCGGCACCGACAGATTCCAGTAGTACGCAATCACTTCGTGCACCGGATGGCCTTCGCGTGCATAGCGGATCGCAGGCGCGAGGTCGTCGGCGATCGGCTTGCGTCCGAATTTTTCATGCAACGCAAACCACGCATCGACCGTGCCCGGCACGCTGACCGGCAGCGGGCCGTGCGCCGGGATATCGGTCAGTCCGCGTTTCTGGAATTCCGCAAGCGTCAGCGATTTCGGCGAGCGCCCGGAGCCGTTGTAGCCATGCAGTTTTTTCGTCTTCGGATCCCACACGATCGCGAACAGGTCACCGCCGATGCCGTTGCCGGTCGGCTCCATCAATCCCAACGCGGCATTCGCGGCGATCGCGGCATCGACCGCGCTGCCGCCGCTTTTCATCACGTCCAGCGCGATCTGCGTGGCCAGCGGATGCGAGGTCGCGGCCATGGCGTACGGCGCGTAGATCTCGCTGCGGGTGGCGAAGGATTTGCCGGTGACGCGGTCGGCGGCATGGACCGCCACCAAGGGAAGCGCGCAAATGCAGACGAACGTGGCGGACAGACGGATCGGGCGCATGGCAGGACTCCAGAAGACCGCATGCAGGGTAGCGCGCGGGAAGATCCGCGTCGGGCAAGAAGTTTCCCAGACCAGGGAGGTGTGAATAAGGGAGCTTCTAACAACCAGGAACCCAACCGTCATTCCCGCGAAGGCGGGAATCCAGTGCGTTCAAGCTCTTGAAAGCAAAGCTTGAAAGCAAAAGCACTGGATTCCCGCCTTCGCAGGAATGACAAAAGTACAAAAACAGGCATTACAGGATCCCTGAAGGGGCGCACGCACGCTCGCGACTCAAGTCGCTCCTGCGCCGCGAAGCAAGTCGTCGTCCGAGCATCAGCAACGACTGGATCTCGTGATGCCGGAAACACGCGGTCAGCGGACCCGGCGATTCGGCGGTGGCCGGCAACCGGCCATACCCGGGTACGGCGGGTCATAACCTTCGCCGCTGCTACAATTTACGCCCTGTTTTGTGCCGTGCGATGGGAAATTTCCGGCACGCCCGCAGCCCTTTGTTCCCCTGTTCGCGCCGCCCCCCGGACGCGCGCACTGCCGCCATGGACCCGACATGACCAGCACCGCCGAACTGTCTTCCCCCGCGTCCGCAGGCAATCCTTCGAATGCCGCCTTGCTCACCAACAGCGTGCTGGACGGCGACTACACCCTCGATGACAAGTACACGCGCACCGACGGCCGCATCTATCTCAGCGGCGTGCAGGCATTGGTGCGCTTGCCGCTGATGCAGAAACTGCGCGACCAGGCGGCGGGCTTGAACACCGGCGGTTTCATCTCCGGCTACCGCGGCTCGCCGCTCGGCGGCTTCGACCTGGAGCTGTGGCGCGCCAAGAAATACCTCGCCGAAGCCGGCGTGAAGTTCACCCCGGGCATCAACGAGGACCTCGGCGCGACCATGGTCTGGGGCACGCAGCAGACCAATCTGTTCCCCGGTGCCACCGTCGATGGCGTGTACGGCATGTGGTACGGCAAGGGCCCGGGCGTGGATCGCTGCGGCGACGTGTTCAAGCACGGCAATGCCGCGGGCACATCGCGGCATGGCGGCGTGCTGGCATTGGCGGCCGACGATCACGCGTGTCGGTCATCGACGCTGCCGCACGGCTCCGAAGGCGAATTCACCAGCGCGCTGATGCCGATCCTCAATCCGGCCGGCGTGCAGGACATCCTCGAGATGGGTTTGCTGGGTTGGGCGATGTCGCGCTTCACCGGCCGCTGGGTCGGCTTCAAGACCATCGCCGAGACGGTGGAGTCGTCGGCCTCGGTCGATGTCAATCCGTTCGCGTTGCAGATCGTCACGCCGGACGATTTCGAACTGCCACCGGGCGGCTTGAACATCCGCTGGCCGGATCCGCCGCTGGACCAGGAAATGCGCCTGCA
>JBBJNO010000243.1:2877-3962 GCA_037720875.1 Luteimonas sp.
TCGCGCGCGCTGGCCGGCATCGGCTGCCATTACATGGTGACGTGGATGGACCGCGACACCGACACGTTCACGCAGATGGGCGGCGAAGGCGCGACCTGGTGCGGGCAGGCGCCGTTCACCGCAACCGAGCATGTGTTCCAGAACCTGGGCGACGGCACCTATTTCCATTCCGGTTCATTGGCGATTCGCCAGGCAGTCGCCGCCGGCGTCAACATCACCTACAAGATCCTCTACAACGACGCGGTCGCGATGACCGGCGGACAGCCGGTCGACGGCACGTTGTCGGTGCCGCAGATCGCGCTGCAGATGCGCGCCGAGGGCGTCGAAAAAATCGTGGTGTTGTCCGACGACATCGAAAAGTGGTCGGATCGTTCGCTCGCTTCCAAGGGCGTGTTCCCGTCGGGCGTCGAGTTCTTTGATCGTCGCGAACTCGACACCGTGCAGAAACAACTGCGCGAAGTGAAGGGCGTCTCGATCCTGATCTACGACCAGGTCTGCGCCACCGAAAAACGCCGCCGCCGCAAGCGCGGCAAGATCGTCGATCCGCAGAAGCGCGTCATGGTCAACACGCTGGTCTGCGAAGGCTGCGGTGATTGCGGCGTCAAGAGTTTCTGCGTGTCGGTGCTGCCCAGGGACACCGAGTTCGGACGCAAGCGCGAGATCGACCAGAGCAACTGCAACAAGGACTATTCCTGCGTGAATGGGTTCTGCCCGAGCTTCGTCACCGTGCATGGCGGCACCTTGAAGAAGGGCAAAAAAGTCGACGCGAAAACATTGCTCGCGAACTTGCCGATGCCGGCGATCCGCAGCGACCTGTCGCAGCCGTGGAATATCCTGATTACCGGCGTCGGCGGCACCGGCGTGGTCACGATCGGGGCCTTGCTCGGCATGGCCGGGCACCTGGAAGGCAAGGGTGCGAGCGTGCTCGACCAGACCGGGTTGGCGCAGAAGGGCGGCGCGGTCACCACCCATATCCGCATCGCGAAAACCCCGGCCGACATCAACGCGGTGCGCATCGCCGCCGGCGAAGCCGACCTGGTGCTCGGCTGCGACATGGTGGTGGTCAACGATTACTGGGCGCTGTC
>JBBJNO010000244.1:0-3951 GCA_037720875.1 Luteimonas sp.
TCCGGCCTGCTGGCTGAGGGTGACCGCGTGATCTTCACCAGTGGCGATCATATGGAGCAGCATGGGGCGACCAATACGTTGCGGCTGTTGCAGGTGGGCAACGGTGGTCACGCGGAGGGGCTTGGGGATTTGTGATCGATGAAACCAGAGGGCTGGTCGGACTCGCTCACGCATTCAGTTGGCGCGGAAGTCATTCAACGCGACCCCGGCCGGTGTACTCGGTGGCGACGATGATGTTTGCCGCGACGTCGTCTGAATTGCGCGGGCGTTGCAAGGTGGCCGATCTGACTGCGCGATTGAGAGAGTTGCGGCGCGAGACGGGCGCTCGCCGTGACGCGAATGCCGCACTGTTCTACCGTTTGGGCATGGATCGATCGGACACGACGCGTGAGCAGCTTGAAATCGAGCGCAGGCAGGGTTACTGACGCTGCGAATTGCCTTGAGCCGATGCATGAGATTGAGGATGTTTGTTTTCCGGTCTTTCATTGATTCCGTAGACGCGTTTCAATGCGTCATATTGGATGTCTGCGCGGGAAGCGGCGGGTCGAGACCGCCCTACAAGGCCGGATCGGCCCGGCGGGCTATAATTTCGCCCTTTCCCGCCATCAGACGAATCCCACATGAGCATCGAACAGCTAGCCGAAACCGCACTGGCCATGGTCGCCGCGGGCAAGGGCATCATCGCGATCGACGAGTCCAACAACACCATCGCCAAGCGTTTCGACGGCGTCGGCATCCCCAACAATGAAGAGAATCGCCGCGCCTATCGCGAGCTGCTGCTGACCACGCCGAAACTCGGCGACTACATCAGCGGCGCGATCCTGTATGACGAGACCATCCGTCAGTCGACCCAAGCCGGCGTGCCTTTCACTAAGGTGATGATGGACAACGGCATCATCCCAGGCATCAAGGTCGACAAGGGCCCGCAGCCGCTGGCCGGGTTTCCGGGTGAGGTCGTGACCGAAGGCCTCGACGGCCTGCGTGAGCGGTTGCAGGAGTACTACAAGCTCGGCGCGCGGTTCGCCAAGTGGCGCGCGGTGATCAACATTGGCGACGACATCCCGTCGGGCACCTGCATCGAGGCCAACTCACATGCGCTCGCGCGCTATGCCGCGCTCTGTCAGGAAGCCGGACTGGTGCCGATGGTGGAGCCGGAAGTGATCATGGACGGCGCGCACGACATCGAGACCTGCTACGAAGTCAGCGAAGTGGTGCTGCGTTCATTGTTCGATGCGCTATACCAGCAGAGCGTGATGCTGGAAGGCACGATCCTGAAAGCCTCGATGGTGCTGCCCGGCAAGGATAGCGGCGAGCAGGCGACGGTCGAGGAAGTCGCCGAAAGCACGCTGATGTGCCTGAAGTCGACGGTGCCGGCGATCCTTCCGGGGATCGTGTTCCTGTCCGGTGGCCAGTCTGATGAAGACGCGACCGCACACCTTGATGCGATGAACCGCATGGGCCCGAACCCGTGGCCGTTGTCGTTCTCCTACGGACGCGCGATGCAGTCGGCGGCGCTGAATTTGTGGTCGCAGGATCTGGCCAACAATGTGGGCAAGGCGCAGCAGACGGTGTTTGCGCGGGCGCGAGATAACGGTTTGGCGGCGCTTGGAAAGTGGGAGTCAGCGGCCTGAGCCTTGCCTGTCGAGCGGAGCTTGCTCCGCTGCTGTTTGGATCAAGCAAGATCAAGCTCAATGGCAGCGTAGCGAGCTCCGCTCTCCACAAAAGAAAAACGCCGGCCTTGTGCCGGCGTTTTTTTGTTTCAGGCATCCGGCAACCCGGGCACGGTGGCGGCGGACTTGTCTGCGGCGCGTACGGCCATGCGCCGGTCGATCCAATCCAGCATCAGGTCCGATCCGGTCTTCAGCGCGGTGAACAGCCACAGCGCGCCAGCGCCTGCGAATGAGGCGCCGAGGAGGATCGCCAGGTGCATCGGCACCACGCGCAGATAGGGGGTGAACATCAGCGCGCCCAGGCTCGGTTTGCCGCGCAGGTCGGCGGCGTGCTGCGCGTCGTAAGTAGGCGCCTGCGACAGCACGAACGAAACGCCGCAGGCCGCGAGCAGCACGGCATCGCGCCAACTGCCCGGCGCGTGTTCGGCCGCCAGGAACACCAGATAACCGAGATGGAAAAACCCATAGTGCAGCGTGAAGAAGGCGGCGGTGGAACGCTTGCCGCTGTCGTCTTCGGCAACACGCCCGCCGTTGGAGGTGAACCCCTCTGTGCTGAACCGCTGCAATGCCAACATGCGCTTGCGTGCGTACCAGCCGATCATCACGCTTTGCATCCAGTACGGCCACAGCAGCCAGCCGACATTCCAGTCGAACACCAGCGCGACTGCAGCGTGGCGGCGTTGGCCAGGATCAGGTTGCGCGAGGAAGGACTCATGTTGCGGCGAGCATAGTCCGGTACAGCGCCGCCATCTCGGCACCGGAACAACAAAGTCGCACGTCCTCCGGCCAGGCGCCCGGCCAACCCCGCAAGGTGGCAATGGCGATTGCAGCGGCACGCGCGTGCGGGTAGCCGTAGATGCCGCAGCTGATGGCGGGGAAGGCGACCGATGCGATGCGGTGTTCGACTGCAAGTTGCAATGATTGGCGATAGCAGCTGGCCAGCAATGCCGCTTCGCCGAAATCGCCGCCTCGCCAGACCGGGCCAACCGTATGGATCACATGACGCGCGGGCAGGCGATGGCCGCCGGTGATGCGTGCTTCGCCGGTCGGGCAGCGCACGCCGGGTCGGACTTCCGGAAGAGTGCGGCACTCGTCCAACAAGGCTGCGCCGGCGGCGCGGTGGATTGCGCCATCGACGCCGCCTCCGCCAAGCAGGCGCTCGTTGGCGGCATTGACGATGGCATCCACCGAGAGGGTGGTGATGTCACCGATTTCGATCGAGATGCGCACGCGATCAGACATTCATAGGGCTGCGTAGGGCGGGCTTCAGCCCGGCGTTTCCGGGAATATGAAAGTTTCGATGTGCCGGGATCCGCCGTGGGCCGGGCGCACCCTACAACGTCCCAAGCCACTCGTCGTCCGACCCTTCGTTGACATCCTCGAACAGGAACGTCGACAGGTAGCGCTCGCCGGTATCGGGCACCATCGCCAGGATTACGTCGCCATCGTTCGCCGACCTGGCGACGTCCAGCGCCGCGGCGATCGTGGCTCCAGCGGAAATGCCGACGAAGAGGCCTTCCTCCTGCGCCATGCGCCGCGCGGTGTCGCGTGCCAGCACGTCGTCGATGGGCAAAATCTGCGATGCCGCCTCGCGGTTGAGGACGGCGGGTACGAAGTCCGGCGTCCAGCCCTGAATCTTGTGCGGTTTCCACTCCTGGCCGGCGAGCAGCGACGCGCCCGCGGGTTCGCAGGTGGTCACTTTGACGTCCGGGCGCGCCACTTTCAGCACTTCGCCGACCCCGGTCAGCGTGCCGCCGGTGCCCCAGCCGGTGACGAAATGGTCTAGTCGGCGCCCGGCGAAATCGCGCAAAATTTCCGCCGCCGTGGTTTGCCGGTGATACGCGGGATTGGCCGGATTCTCGAATTGCCGCGCCAGAAACCAGCCATGTTGTTTCGCCAGTGCCTCGGCCCGCCGCACCATGCCGCTGCCGCGTTCGGCGGCGGGCGTCAGGATCACCTTCGCGCCGTATGCGCGCATCAGCTTGCGGCGCTCCATCGAGAATGTTTCCGACATCGTCGCCACGAACTTGTAGCCGCGCGCCGCGCAGACCATCGCGAGCGCGACGCCGGTGTTGCCGGAAGTCGCTTCCACCACCGTATCACCTGGCTTGAGCAAGCCCTTGGCTTCCGCATCGAGAATGATTGCAATTGCCAAGCGATCCTTGACCGATCCGCCCGGGTTGGAGAATTCGATCTTGGCGTACAGCGCGACGTTGGCGGGCGCGATGCGATGCAGGCGCACGACAGGCGTGCGGCCGATGGTGTCGAGGATGCTGTCGTA
>JBBJNO010000245.1:0-3936 GCA_037720875.1 Luteimonas sp.
GCCGTTCGCCGTCGCGCGCAAAATCGAAGCCGTGATCGGAGGTGAGTTGCCCGTCGCCATCGGGCACCAGCGTGGCCTGCGCCGGGCGCGCCTGTGCGCACAACGCGGCGACCCCGGGATAACCGGCGCGCGCCGGTGCGAACGGATTGCCCTCGAGGTTGAGTTCGACGCCATGGCGGCGGGTCAGCGCGGCCAGTGCCAGCACGTCCTCGGCGCGGATATGCCGCGCATCGGGACGCGGGTGCACGGTGATGCCTTGTGCGCCCGCCTCCAGGCAGGCGCGCGCGGCGCGCACGACGTCGGGTTCGTTGCCGCCACGCGAGTTGCGCAGCACCGCGATCTTGTTGACGTTGACACTGAGTGCGGTCATCGGCGCGCCGCCGGAGGCCGACCGGCCATCCTCACGAAAGCGGTGGTTCCGGTGTCTGTCCGGCCACGCGGCGGGCCTCGACCTGCTCGCGCATGCGCCGCAATTCGTCGGGATTGAGCATCAGCGATTCGTCGCGGCTGCGGCTGCCGACGCGGCTGGCGAGCAGTCCCATGACCCACATGATCACTGCGCCCAGCGCGACCAGCAGGCAGATCACCACCACGGCGACGGAGCTGGTCTTGAAGGCGACCGCGAACGCGGCCAGCGCCACCAACAAAAAAAGCCAAGGCATCGGAGCACTCCTCAAGGCAACAGTCGGACGATTTCCCGGCGGCAGTTTAACGCGAAGACGCCGCCGCCAAAGCCGTCCACGCGCACGTTTCGGCCGCCCGTCTGTCGGTCTTCCACCGGTTCTGGGCGCAGTTCAAAGCATGCGTGGTTTGATCGGGGGGGTACGCGGAGGTTGTCATGTAGGAGCGGCTTCAGCCGCGAACTTTTTATGACCTGCACTTGGGGCAGAGAGCTCGCGGCTGAAGCCGCTCCTACAAAAGCCGCTCCTACAAAAGCTGCTCCTACAAAAGATGGATCTGCAAAACGATCTGATGGAACGGGTCAAAGCACCGGCGACAGCAGGCGGGCGAGGGCCTCAGGCAGGCGGACGCGAAACAGCGGCCGGTCGCGGTCGTCCCGCACGGCCGTTGCATGCGCATGCTCGCTTTCGATCAGCGCCGCGAGCTCGCCGGCGATGCCGCGGTCTCGGAACAGCATCGACACCTCGAAATTCAGCCGGAAACTGCGGTGGTCGAAGTTGGCGCTGCCGATGATCGCCAGGTCGTCATCGACCAGCAGCGCCTTGCTGTGCATCAACCGCGGGCCGTATTCGAAGACCTTGACGCCGGCCTCGAGCAGGTCGTCGTAATACGAGCGCGCCGCGTACGTCACCAGTTTCGAGTCGCTCATCTTCGGCACCAGCAGGCGCACATCCACGCCGCCGAGCGCCGCGGACGTGAGCGCCATCATCGCCGCCTCGCCCGGCACGAAATACGGGGTCAGCATCCACACCCGGTGCTGCGCGCCGTAGATCGCGCCGACGTGCAGGCGATGGATCGCTTCCCACGAGGAATCCGGGCCGGAGGTCAGGATCTGTGCGGGAATCTTGCCGGGGACGCTGCTTGCCACGTCGATCTCCAGCGGCGCGGCGTCGTTGGCGTAGGCCCAGTCCTCGAGGAACACCGTTTGCAGGCTGCGCACCGCATCGCCTTCGAGGCGCAAATGCAGGTCGCGATACGCGTCGCTGCGCAGCGTGTCGTTCTCCTCATCGGTGATGTTGATGCCGCCGGTGTAGGCGATCCGGTTGTCGATAACGACGATCTTGCGGTGGCTGCGCATGTTCAGCCACGGCCGCTGCCAGATGCGACCAAAGCGCATCGGATGGAACCACGCGAACTCACCCCCGGCATCGGTCAACGGTTGCATGAACTCGCGCGTGACCTTGGCCGAGCTCACCGCATCCAGCAGCACGCGCACCTTGACGCCCGCCCGCGCGCGTTCGACCAGCGCATCGCGCAGGGTGGTGCCGGTCTCGTCGCCGCAATAGATGTAGTACTCGAGATGGATGTGCTCGCGCGCCTGCGCCACGTCCGCGAGCAACGCCGGATATTTGGCCGAGCCATCCACCAGCAGGCGCACGTCGCTGGCCGACGAGGGCGGCAGGCCGGTGGTGGCCTGGCCCAGCTTGGCCAACTCCATCGCCTCCAGGTCGCGCGTGGCCCTGGCCAGCGTCGGCATCGCATTGTGCGCGCGGCTGCGGCGCAGGCGTTGCCGCTGGATCCGTTGCGGACCGAAGAAGTGATAGATCACGAAACCGACGTAAGGCAACACCGCCAGGCCCATCAGCCAGCTCAGGGTCGCGGCCGGCTCGCGCTTCTGTAGCACGATCCACGCCCCGACCCAGACCAGATAACCGATCCAGCCGATCGCCAGGGCCAGCGACGCGCTGGGTGCCAACAGTTACATCCAGAAACCGGTCGATTACGAACAGTTCGTGTGGGCGGTCAAGCAGGTGGGGGTGTGTTGGCTGGTGTTGAACCAGGCTGCGGACGAGGATTGATCGTGGTTGCGCGCGCAGCGTGCGTTGCGCTGCGCTGACTGCGTGATCCGCATTGCCCGTCATTACCGCGAAGCGGAACCCATGCCGATCGCTCAGCGCAGCGATCCTCGCAATCTGCAGATGCATGAACAGGATTCCCGCCGTAGCGGGAATGACGGAAAAAATTCTCGCGTCTGGACTGCTTGAGCCATTCGTCGCATACGCCCACATGACGCTGCGTTCCCAAAAAAAGAAGATGCGGCGTAGGGGCTTCTACCGGCATGGTTTGCCTCCCGTTTGGAGGCTGGCAGCCGCACGACCAAGGCGGCTTGCTGGCAATCGGATGAACGCAGAGGTTGACAGGAACAGGACACGCCGCTGCGCGCCTGTCGTGCGAAGTCCCATCACGCCGCGGGTGGATGCTGCTGGCAGCGAGAGCCACCTGCTCGCGACGATCAGCCCACCGGTTCATGCCAGCTTGAACACATCCACCGCCAGCAGTTGCACATGCTCGCGGACATCCTCGGGCCAATACGCGATGTGTTCCTCGAACCGTTTTTCGTCCGCCCGGAACAGCGCGCGTGCCGCTTCCTCGAAGCCGGACGCGTCGCTGGCCATCGCCGACATGAAGCGGTACGCGGCCTCCTGTGCATCGCGCTTGCGATCCTCGCCGGCGCGCGCGCGGCGGGCGCCTTCGACCAGCCTGCGCAGCGCGACCGATGCCCCGCCGGGCTGCGCGGACAACCATTGCCAGTGCCGTGGCAGCAACGTGACCTCGCGCGCGATCACGCCCAGTCTCGGCCGACCCGGCCCGGCGTGCGGCTTGGCGTGCGCCGGGCCGTCGTCTGCCTTCGCTCCGGCGTCGGATCCTTCGATCCGTTGCATCAGGTCGGCCACGGTGCCGCGCAGGTCCAGCTCGATCAGTCGGCTGGTGCGGTCGTCGAACACCAGGATCGGCACGCCGGCGTTGTGCTCGAGCGCCTGTTTGGTGACGAGAGCGACGTGGCGCAGTTCGCCGGAGGCGATGCGGCGCGAGCCCTGGAAGGCGGTGCAGCGGGTTTGCGCTGAGGTCTGCATGGCGGGCACAAACCGGGTTTTGGCTCTACTGCGTTGACGTTGACGTTGACGTTGACGTTGACGTTGACGTTGACGTCGGCAAGTCGTCGGCGGTGTCCGGCTGGCTGGCCTCGTCCTCGCGGAAGTTGCGCGGCAGGCGGTTGTGGATCGCGGTGGCGGCGATGGCGGCATGGCCGACGGCGACGCTGATCTGGTTGAGCTTGCTGACCACATCGCCGATCGCATACAGACCGTCGGCCCGGGTCTGCAGATGGTCGTCGACGATCAGCTCATTGCACGCGTCCACCTCGGCGCCAAGCGCCGTGGCCAGTGTCGATTGCGCCTCGCTGCCGAGCACCGGGTACACGGTATCGAAGCGATGCAGGCTGCCGTCCTCCAGCGTGAACACGCAGCACTGGCC
>JBBJNO010000246.1:0-1130 GCA_037720875.1 Luteimonas sp.
GAGCCCAAAGAAAAGTAACCAAAAGAAAGGGCTTTCCCCGAGGTGGTGCACAGCCAAATGCTTTGCTTCTACGAGGATTTTCCGACTCGGCATCCTGCCTCGGTCGTAAAACGGCGTGCATCCATGCACGCCGCCCTCCGGGTTGGAGGCTTCACGCATAATCAAAGGCAGTTCGCAAGTGAGTCTGGGACGAGCGAAACTTCAGCTCGACAGCCCGGAGACCCGGAGGGCGGCGCACAGGATGTGCGCCCGGCGTCTATCCAGAATCAGTCGACCGAGCCATGGATGGCGAGTCGAAAAATCCCCTCAGCAATGAAATTACCTTGACGCTGTGATCGGGGAAGGTGCTTTCTTTGGTTGCTTTCTTTGTGCCAGCAAAGAAAGTCACTCGCCGAAGGCGAAAGCTTTTTTCTCAGAGATCTTTTTTCTCAGAGATCCTGAAACGCAGGCCGCCGTCAATGTCATCGCGACCAGAATAAAGAGCGGTGGGTCTAGACCCACCCTACGAAGGCTGTGATCGTCATGGCAGCGATCGGGACGATGAGCGGTGGGGCGAGTCCTATCCTACGGTGGGTCCTCGACACTCTCCGGCGCCAGCATCGCGAGAATCGAGTCGAACGCCACCGGCCGCCCCAGCAAAAACCCTTGCAGCTCGTCGCAGCCCTGCGCCAGCAGCCAGTTGCGCTGCTCCTCGGTTTCCACGCCCTCGGCGACGGTGCGCAGGTTCAGGCTGCGCGCCAGGGTGATGATGCTGGTGCAGATCGCCTCGTCGTCCTCGTCCTGGCCGAGGTCGCGCACGAACGAGCGGTCGATCTTCAGGCGCGCGATCGGCAGCCGCTTGAGGTAGGCGAGGCTTGAATAGCCGGTGCCGAAATCGTCCACCGCGATGCTGACGCCCAGCGCATTGAGCCGGTTCATGATCGCGATGGCGGCCTCGGGATCGGCCATCACCGCCGATTCGGTGAGTTCGATCTCGATCGCGCCATGCGGCAGATCGTGGGTATCGATGACGGCCTGCACGTCGTCCAGCAATCCCGGCTGGAATTGCAGCGCGGACACATTGATCGAGATGGTGAGGTGGCCGAGTCCCTGCGCCGGCTCGGCAGCGTGCGGGTGGCCACCAAATACCC